>JBEPXL010000599.1:0-2941 GCA_041641935.1 Desulfobacteraceae bacterium
TTTTCCACGGCAGTGACGGAGCCGAACCGTTTCGCGATCCCTTCAAAGCGGACCATCCGGGGATTTCGTTCTTCTTTCACAGGAACTCCAAGCAGGTACTGTAGAATGTGATGATGACTGTCGTTCTGTCTTTACCGTGACATCCGGAGAGAGGGAAAAGCACCTGCGCACTTTTCCCTCTCTTTCCGGTTTCGTCATTGATCGATTCCGGATCGATTACGCGCCGGCTTTCACGCGATCCCACTTTTCCGCCCATTCCACCTGATGGCTGTTCCAGTAGCCGGGGTTGGCGAAGAGATAGCCTTCCAGCTTGCCGGTGGGGTCAAAGGCCGGAAGATTCCGGATCGATTCCGGCATGGGAACCTTGGTCGGATCGAGGCTGGGCGGATAGTTCTGGGCTTCGGCCACGGCGATGGCCGCGTCGGGTTCCAGCATGAAGTTGAGCAGCTTCTGGGCCACTTCCCGGTCGGTTCCCTTGAGCACGAAAATGTACTCCATCCAGGAATAGGTATTGGGCGGGGCCAGATAGCCGATGGGATGGCCGTTTTTCTGGAGCGCCGCCACCCGGCCCGACCAGGCGACGGTGGCGTAGATTTCCTCATTGGCCAGCAGGCTCATCAGTTCGGAACCGGAGGCCCAGTACTTCTTCATCAGTTCCCGCTGTTCCCGCAGGGCATCCCAGACGGCCTTCATGTCCTTGATGCTGTTGGGATTCTGACCGGTGTAGAGTGCCGCATACCAGATGTTGGTCCGGTGGTCGTCGCCCCAGCCCCCGAGCTTGCCCTTCAGTTCCTTGTCCCACAGCAGGCCGGCGCCCAGTTTTTCGGCCTTTTCCTTTGAAATCTGGCCGGTGTTGTAGGCGATGCCGGTCTGCCCCAGATCGTAGGGGACGGCGGAAAGGGTGCCGTCGCTGATTTCCCGGAGCGGAACGATCATGGCCGTCATGACCTTTTTCAGGTTCGGAATTTTGTCTTCGGCCAGTGTGGTTCCGAAACCGAGATCGATATACCGGGCATAGTCAAACACGCCGCTCAGATGGGCCAGATTGTATTCGCCGCCGGGGGGAAAGGATGCTTTCACCTGGGTCAGATAGGCATCCATACCCGTAAACGCGGCGTCGATCACATCAATGCCGGTGGCTTCGGTAAAGGGTTCGAAGGCATGTTTCCGGAGAGCTTCCGAGGTGCTGCCGCCCCAGCTGTCGAAGCGGATGCTCTTCTCTTCGGCCCAGGCCTGTCGCGCCAGCATGCTGAAGGGGCCGCCGACGATACCGGCGGAGACACCGGCCACGCCAAGAAATTTGAGAAAATCCCGGCGGTTGATTTTGCCGTTCATGTACCGGTCATGCATTCGGTCAATGGTGTTCATCAGGTCTTTTGCCATCGTTGTTCTCCCTTCATTGATCAGATTCATATCAGCGGGAACGGAAGGTGAGGGATCCGCTCCCTGTCATCGCGTGCAGAATGGTCAGGTTTCCCGGCTGAACTTTCGGGACAGGTATCCGGCCAGCAGCGGAATGGTGATGGTCAGCACGATCATCACTGTCCCCAGCGCGTTGATCTCCGGACTGATGGAGTTCCGGAGCATCCCGAATATCTTGACCGGGACGGTCTGGTTGGTGGCCGTCGCCCAGAAGAGGGTGGCGGTCACGTCGTCAAAGGAGATGGTAAACGAAAAGAGCATTCCGGCGAAGATGGCCGGGGTCAGCAGGGGAAGCGTCACCGACAGAAAGGTCTGGAAGGGGCTCGCCCCCAGGGACATGGCCGCTTCCTCGTATTCCCGCTTGATGCCCACCAGGCGTGCCTGTACGACCAGAAGGACATAGGGCAGGGTAATGACCACATGGCCGATGAGAAGCAGCAGAAAACTCTTGGGCTGCTGCAGCCACCGGATAAACAGGAGCAGGGCCACGCCCAGCACCACCTCCGGAATCATGATCGGGGTCAGCAGGAGGGTGTTGATGCCGTTTTTTCCCGGAAATTCGTACCGGACAAAGGCCATCGCCGCCGGAATGGCAATGGCGGTGGTCAGGACAGCGGTGAGACTCCCCAGGATCAGGGAATTCTGGAAGGCCATCATGATCGTCCGGTTCTGTACGAGCTGGACGTACCACTTGAAGCTGAATCCTTCCATGGGAAAAGAGCCGAACTGCTTCGGGTTGAAAGAGAGAAGGATCACCGCTACAATGGGGGCGAACATGAAAATGTAGACAAGAAAGGTGTAAAACCGTACCAGGGTCCAGCCGGATATTCGTTTCATCATGCACTCACTGAAGGGTTTTGAATATCTGGTTGATGCCCAGATACCGGTTGTAGGTGTAGACGATGATCCCCAGCAGCGCCAGCAGGATCACGGAAATGGCCGAGCCGAACGGCCAGTCGAGGGTGCCGATGATCCGTTTGAAAATCAGGTTGGCGATCATGTCGTTGCCGGGACCGCCCAGAATCATGGGCGGAAGATAGGTGCCGGCGGTGAGTACGAATACCAGCAGACAGCCCGCGCTCACACCCGGCATGCTCAGGGGCAGCACCACCTCCCGGAAAGCCTGCCACTCGGTACATCCCAGGCTCCGGGCCGCATCGATCAGGCTCTTGTCGATGCCGTCCAGGCTGACGTAGACGTTGAGGATCATGAACGGCAGCAGATACTGGAGCAGTCCCATCAGCACCGCTCCCTCATTGTAGAGCATGCTCAGCGGTTCGGACAGGATGCCCGATTCCACCAGCACATAGTTGATCAAGCCGGTATCCCCAAGAATATTGATCCAGCTCAGGGTCCGGATAATAAAGCTGATCCAGAACGGCAGCATGATCAGAATCAGAAGATAGGATTTGTACCGGGATTCGGTGCGGTAGAAAAAATAGGCCGGAATATAGCCCATGATCAGGCAGAGAAAAACAGTTTCCAGGGCGACCCGGATGGTCCGGATCAGGATGGAGGG
>JBEPXL010000600.1:0-2916 GCA_041641935.1 Desulfobacteraceae bacterium
GGCGGTTACCACAGCCGGTTCGTTCATCAGCCGCAGGTCGAGCCGGATATCCTCGCCGATGAACCGGTGCAGCATTTTCTGGAATCCCAGGATGGTCCGGTTGACATCGATGTTCCTTACCGCCAGTACCTGCTTCCGGCTGAAGGCCAGCAGCTGCCGCGTCACATCCCGGGCCCGGCCGGCTGCTTTGTGGATTTCCTGCAGCAGATTCTCATTTTCATGCCCCGGGGGCACATCATCCAGCAGCATTTCCGTATACCCCAGAATGATGGAAAGAAGATTGTTGAAATCATGGGCAATTCCTCCGGCAAGGGTTCCGATGGCTTCCATTTTCTGGGACTGGTACAGTTGGTTCTGCAGTTTCTCTTTCTCGACTTCGGCTTCTTTCAGCGGGCTGATATCAATGAAGCTGCCGAGCAGATGACTGCGTCCGTCCAGATGGATGGTGCTGACGGTTTTGATCACCGGTTTTTCCCTGCCGTCGGGCGTCAGGACCACCCGTTCGGAGTTGTCTACCTTCTGTCCGAGATCGGTGATGGGACAGCGACCTTTTTCCGCCGGACAGATTGTTTTGTGGCAGATATTGCCGACGATGTTTTCCCTTTCACTTTCCATGATCCGGATCGCTGCCGGATTGGCGTCCACAACGGTATGGGTTTCCGGATCGATGATGACGATGCCTGCCTGGACCATGTCAAAAATGTTCCGCAGCCGCTTTTCGCTGGCCCGCAGGGCTTCTCTTGTTGCCAGCCGTCCGGCCATTTCCTGTTCCAGCCGGTATTTTGAGGCCATCAGTTCATCGGCCCGCTCTGAGAGTTCCAGATTGATTTTTTCGAGACGCTCCGAATGGTTGCGCTCCTGTGCCCGGAAAATGAAGAGGAAGGGGACCGTCAGCAGAAGCAGGGGGGTAACGGTGAGAAGGGATCGGGTGAAATCCTGCCAGAACAGGAAGCGAAGATAACTGATGTCATAATCGGCACAGGCCAGATACCGGTTTCCGTCCGGGCTGGTCTGGGGAAGCGCCACGGACCGGAACGTGCCCCACTGATCGGTATAGGTGACGTATTCCGCCGCCATCTGTTCAAGGGCTTCATGAAATTCCGGGGGGGCGTCTTCATAAGGATGGAAATACCAGCGCTCCTGGCGGTGCTGTTCCGCTTTGGTCACCGTAGGGGCGGAAAAATAGAACTGACCGTCTTTCCGCACCAGGGTATAGACGTAGGCAAAACGGGTTTCAGCGGTGAAACGGGAGATTTTTTCCCGGTTGATCAGCTCTTCTTCCAGTGAAACGGCATCCGGGGCGACGGCCCGGTCATGGAAATCCGTTGCCAGCATGTATTTCAGACTTTTCGCCGCCATGAGAAGCCGGTGATCCAGTTCGTCGATCATTTTCTTCTGGGACTGATGATTGGAATAAATGGCAAAAAGGGCCGCACCGGTCAGATAGACGAGAGCGGTCAGCAGGAATGTAAAAACCGATCTTTTTCCGGGAAGAACCTTCATCCTGAACCTCCTGTGAACAAACTAAATCCCTTCCCCCGCCGAAAGAAACAGGGTGTCTGCTATTTCCTTCCGGCGGACCACCACGAGTGTCATGTCGTCTTCGGCCTCACAGTCGTCCAGAAATGTATCGATCTGCCGGAAAATTGTTTCAATGACCGCTTCCGCCTCCAGGTCTGCCGCCTGGCGGATGCCGGTAATGACCCGTTTCTTGCCGAACATGTCACCGGCGGAATTCCGGGCCTCCCAGAGACCATCCGTACCCATCACCAGGAGTTGTCCGGGCAGCAGTCCCGGATGGGTATTTTCCTCGTAGACCGAATCCCGGTCCACCCCCAGTGCCATGCCGTGGCCGGACAGAGAGGATACCTGATCCGTGGCAGGATCGTACAGCAGGGCCGGATCATGCCCGGCCCGCACCCACCGCAGCCATTGCCCGGCGGCATCCATCTGGAGGAAAAAGAGGGTCATGAACCGGCCCGAGTCGGAAATGTCCCGGGTCAGTAGACGGTTGATGTCCGTGACCATTTCGGCGATGGGGCCGGAACGGTCGGCCCGGCTTCGCAGCAGCGCACGGGCGGCTGTCATGAGCAGGGCCGCCGCAACACCGTGGCCGGAGACGTCGCCCACAACGATGCTGAGCGGTCCCGGCGCGTCTGCCGGCTGCAGGAAATCATAGTAGTCCCCGCCGGTTTCACTGTGATACCGGATGCGTCCGGCAATATCGAAGCCGGGAAGCCGGGGCGGATGCTGCGGCAGAAGACTCTGCTGCACCTCTTCGGCCAGGCTCAGGGCCTGGCGCAGTACCCGGTTTTTCCGTTCGATCTCGATCCGGGCGGCGTTGACCTCGTCATTGACCCGGCGCAGCAGGGCGGTGTTGGCCTCTTTCACCGATTCCAGCCGCCGCCGTTCCGCTTCGGACCGGTTCAACTGGATTTTGAGGAAGCGGTACTGCTGCTCCAGGTGACCCAGGAGATTGGACGGCGGATCTTCAGTGACGGCGGGCGGCGGAGAAAGCGGCGGCAACTGGCGGCCCTGTGCAGGCGGAGAGCCTATCACCAGGGTCACCAGTGTACAGTTGTGAACCCGGCTGGCCCGGTCCGTGCCCAGAGGGGCGAATTCGCCGAAGGTGTAGAATCCCATGGCAGGCAGTGCCGGGGGAAGGATGCTGTTGAGAATTTCCAGTTCTTCAACGGTACGGGTTCCGAGGATGCGCCGCCGGTTGGTGCAGGAAAACAGCAGCGCGGCGGCAGGGGCGGCTTTTCCGGGAAAGGCGGCGACGGCATCGGTTCCGGCCTTCCGTGTGTCCAGCAGGATTCTTTCCCGGGTCGCCTCGGTCAGCCGGATGCGCGCGCCACAGGGAATGGCCCCGGTCAGGGAGACCGCACCGGTGCTTTCGTCAAAGGCGACGGGACC
>JBEPXL010000601.1:0-2915 GCA_041641935.1 Desulfobacteraceae bacterium
CAAAATATTAAATCCAACTTTATGATACTATCCCAATTATTTTCCGATTGCAACAGAATAATTGGCTGAACCGGCAACCGGCCGTACCCTTCACAGGAGATCGTTATGCCGTTATCCGTTGTTGACCTTTATAAAAATGTCCTCCCGCAGACCAACTGCCGGGATTGTGGTTTTCCCACCTGTATCGCCTTTGCCACGATGGTGGTCGCCGAAAAACTGCCCCTGCGCAAATGCCCGCATGTTGACCCGGAGGTGGCCGCGCAGTGCCAGAAGGAACTGGACGCGCAGCATGCCGAGGGAACGTGGACCAAACGCGACCTCGCGCAGGACGCGCTGGTCTGGGCCAGAGAGCGGGTTGCATCGATGAAGATAGAAGATCTGCCGGAGCGGATCGGCGGAGAAGTGCGGCAGGAGAACGGGACGGCGACGTTTCACCTTCCCTATTTCACCGGAACGGTTCTGCTGGATGAAAACGGCTTCCGGAAAGCGGGCGGGGAGGAACTGAGCCGGTGGGAGCAGGTCTTTCTCTACAATCATATCGCCCAGGGAGGCCGGGTCATGCCGACGGGAAACTGGAAAGACTTTCAGGAATTTCCCAATACCCTGTCCAAGGTCAGGACCATGCGGTCCCATGTGGAAACACCCCTGGCAGAGCGGTTCGGGGGTCATCCGGATCAACTGAAAACCGCCGCGGAAAAACTTGGCGGTACAGATGTGGGCGATGAATTTTCCACGGCGGACGCGGCCATCCGGTTTCAGCCCCTGCCCCGGGTCCCGGTGCTGCTGCTGTTCTGGGACCGTGATCCGGAAGATGATATGGAGGCACGGGTCAAGCTCCTGTTTGATGAAACCGCCACGGAACATCTGGATATTGAATCGATCCTCTTTCTGAGCGAGCATATCACCGGATGTCTTACGGGAGACAGTGAATCGGACAGGCGGTAAGGAAGAGACTTGCGGAAAACGGCGGGATTGCGGCCTGTAGTGTACCGTGTTTTATGAAGCTGAAAACGGAAAAACGGGACCGGTCACAGGGTTCAATCTCTGAGACACTGAAATTTTGATATCATCATGAGCAAAGGACAGCAGATACCATGAGCGCGGAAACAAACGATTTTTTGCAGCAGCATTCCATGAAATACCTGGAGATGGCCTTCCGGACGGACCGGCAGGGCGAAATGGAGCAGCCGGATGGTCATGCCGGAAAAACGGGGGATTGCGGTGATACGGTGGACGTGTTTTTAGCGGTCAGGGACAACCGTGTTGAGAAGGTTAGCTATGTGGTCAGCGGCTGCATGAATACCAATGCCTGCGCCAATGCCATCGCGGAGCTGGTGGAAGGGAAAAGCATCGAGGAGGCGTGGGAACTCACGCCGGAAGCGGTGGCGGCTTTTCTTCAGACCCTGCCGGAAGATCATTTTCACTGTGCGGAACTGGCTGTCGGGGCATTCTATCTGGCGCTGTCGGACTGCCGGGAGACGAAGCGCAGGCCGTGGAAGAAGGCGTACAAGTGATGTTGGGGGTGGCCTGCTTTTTATGAACAGGGGTACCTCGTCTGTGTAAAAGGTGGGCGCTCCCGAAAAGCGCCATCGTTCTCAGTCAGTTCCATTCCCCTGTGGGGCGGTGAATCCTCATTTTCTTCGGTGAGCGCTTCAGGTAACAGGCGCGGGCACGTCAGCGCGAAGCGTCCTTATTGACCTGATTGTCTGCCATCGATTCAGCGTCACAGAGTGCCTCAACGTCTCCTGATACAATCAAGTGAAGGTGTTCTGTGATCTTTTCTATGGACCATTCCCACCATGCCAGCGATTGCAGCCGGTCCACCGTATCTGCGCTGAATCGTTGCCTGACTGGATGGGCGGGATTGCCACCAACAATTGTGTAAGGAGGAACGTCTGAAACGACAACCGAACGGGTTGACACGATCGCCCCGTTTCCAATTCGTACGCCTGGCATGATAAGGGCGTCATAGCCTATCCATACATCGTTTTCTACTATTGTATCTCCTTTGTATGGCAGGTCGGTTGGTTCCGGCATGACCTTCTCCCAGCCGTTGCCAAAAATATAAAAAGGATAGGTGGAAATGCCGGAAAGCTTGTGGTTGGCACCATTCATTATGAACTTTGCGCCCCGCGCTATCGCGCAGAATTTTCCGATGATCAATTTATCGCCGACAAAGGGAAAATGATAAAGGACGTTACGCTCAAAGCCCTCTGAATCTTCAGGATCATCATAGTATGTAAAGTCACCGATGATGATATTTGGATTCTTTACGGTATTCTTGATGAAGCACACCTGCGGAAATCCTTCCATTGGATGCTTGTTTTTTGGGCTCGGGCCGTGCAAAAGGTTCTCCTGTGTCTAAAAGGTCAGCCTCGGGAGCTTCCCATTCCGTCCGCTGGACCGGCATGTTCGCTTATTGAAGTCGTTTTCTTATCCATGCCGGATCTCGTCGGCAGTCCAGAACAGCGTAGACTTTTGGGTGTGTCCCACCTTTTACACATAGGCTTTCTCACTGTTTTTTTCATCTTCAACTTCAAGTGGGATGTCATCAAGAAAATCGGTAACGTCTCTGGAAAGGTACTTGATCATCTGGTAAATTTTGATGTAATTTTTCCTGGTCCTTTCAGACCGGATACCATCGTGGTTCTTTTCCATACGTCTCAGTATCCGCATACCGGATTCCGAGTTTGATGATCGTCGGTACTTTCCCAGCCCTTTCTGCCTGAGATACTGCATCGCTTCATGCCAGTGATTCTCAAGGAAAGTGCATATCTTCGTCAGGTGACTGTCTTCCATCTCCTGGATCTGATTTTTGAGCATCCTCATCTTAACTTCCGCCTGATGTTCTGTACTGGAATAGTCGAACAGGCTGCCCAGATGCTGGATGACAGAGCGAAACCTCCTGATAAAGC
>JBEPXL010000602.1:0-2915 GCA_041641935.1 Desulfobacteraceae bacterium
CGGCCAGAAAACCGGTGTGGAAGGCGGCCCACGGGGCGAGATTCCGCAGCGACAGAAAGAGCGGGACCAGCGCAATCCAGGCCAGACTGTCCAGACCCGTTTTGGGAAACGCCGCCGTCAGCAGCGCACCGCTGACGGCGGCCCGGAAGAGGGCCTCGGGATGTTTCGGTCCGGGAATGAAACCGGGTAGATTCTTATTCTTCAAAACCATAAAAAAACCTGCAGGGAGCGCAGCAGGCGGTTCATGTGCATTGCACGATCAACTGTTATAATTTAAGGAAATTATTGAACATCACCTCTATGATGTCAACTCCTTTTCCGCCGCTTGTTAGCCGGTTTTCCGCTGCGGGGCAATGGTATTTTCTCTTTTTACAGAATTCTAACAGAAAACGGTAAAATTTCGCATTCCCGCTTCGCTTTCCGTGATACGACTCGCAATACTTTGTAGTTTTTTTCCTGATGGTTGACCCCGCCCTACCACCACAGCTCGCGGCAGACCGAAACATGTAAACTTTTGGTATACTTCATTATATCTGTTGAATCGAAATTGATTCCCCCCTTGTTTCCGCACCTTCCGGAGCGGTACGGCAACCTTTTTTATGCGGGAATTGTCTACTTCAATTAATCTTCCCAAATACATATTTCACAGTATGTACAACTTCTTCTATTTCAGCTAAACCGGTAACATCCTGAGTTTAATGGCGCTCAATATTCATCCGGGAGCCGGAAAAACGGGATGGAGACTGAGGAAAATCAGAGAAAACAGAGCCGCATGGCGGTTCGGAACAGGCGTCTCAGAATCCTCAAGGGGTTGGCGTCTCACACCACAGAGGGAAAGGGCAGCATCATGAGAAAACAGGACAGCGATTTTTTTAAAAAAATATTGACCAACTGGCTGGAAGAACTGGAGCGGCGGGCGGACGATACCGTCCTGAACCTGAGAAATTCCGACGAGATCCTGACCGACATGATCGATCAGGCCTCCTACCATACAGACCAGAGTTTTACCCTGCGGATCCGCAACCGGGAGCGGCATCTCGTCAACAAGATCCGCATCGCCATCGAAAATATCGATGACGGCACCTTCGGCATCTGCGAGATGTGCGGCGAGGATATCGCCATTGAACGCCTGAAGGCGCGCCCGGTCACGACCTACTGCATCGACTGCAAAACCCGCATGGAGTATCAGGAACGCCGGGTGGCCGTTTAGGCGGCGGCACCGGGACGGATACCGGCCATCAGCAGGCCGATCTGTTCAATCTTGTGGGTATCCGTCCGATCAAACGCATCGATGATGCGCCCGTCAAACATAACGGCGATCCGGTCCGACAGCGCCAGCGCTTCGGTCAGGTCGCCGGTGACCAGTAGAACCCCCGCATTCTGACGGGCCTGCAGCAGATGCTGCCAGACCTCTTCCGTGGCGGTAATATCGAGCCCCTGGGTCGGCTGTTCCGCCACGATGAGACGGGGTTTCCGGTAGAACTCCCTGCCCAGCACCATCTTCTGAAGATTTCCCCCGGACAGCTGCCGGGCCAGTGCGGTAATGTTGCCGGGAACGACCTTGAAGTCTTCCATCATCTGCCGGGCGATGCCCCGCGCCGCTTTTCCCCGCAGCCAGGGGCCCCGGCTGAAATCGGTCCGGGTGGTCAGCAGGAAGTTGTCCAGCAGGTTGAGGCCCGGACAGGTGGCGATGCCCATGCGGTCTTCGGGAATATAGCTGAGGGTGTCGGGCCGTGGATAGCGGGTAAAGAATTTTCCCCATTTCTGGTCCAGAATCGTCACCAGACCGTCGTCGGGACGGAGCAGTCCGCAGACCGTCTCCACCAGGGGCTTCTGCCCGTTTCCGGCCACTCCCACCAGGCCGAGGATTTCCCCCCGGCGGACCGTCAGGTCCACGCCTTTGAGGTTACCGGCCCGGAGTCCCCGGACTTCCAGGACATTGTGCCCCATCACCACCGGCGCTTTTTCCGCCCGCAGGATCACCTCCCGGCCCACCATACGCCGGGCCAGATCCGCTTCGGAAGTGGCCGCCGCTCTTGCCAGACGGTCCACCACGGTTCCTTTCCGCAGGATGGCGATATCATCGGCCACGGCCATGACTTCCGCCAGTTTGTGGCTGATAAAGACGATGGCCTTTCCCTGGGCCGCCATCTGCCGCATGGCGGTGAAGAGCTGTTCCGTCTCCTGGGGGGTGAGTACCGCCGTGGGTTCGTCAAAGATCAGCACCCGGCTCTGGCGCTGGAGCAGTTTCAGGATTTCCACCCGCTGCCGCTCCCCCATGGACAGATCGGCCACCGGGGCCGCCGGGTCGATGGCCAGCCCGTACCGCTGCCCCAGTTCCGCCACCCGGGCGTTCATCTGCTTCGGCCGCAGCCAGAACCCGTTCTTCTGCCCCAGAAAGACATTTTCGGCCACCGTCATGGCGTCGATCAGCATGAAATGCTGGTAGACCATTCCCACACCGGCGGAAATGGCCGCCCGTGTCGAGGTGAAGTCAACCGGACTGCCGTTATGGTAGATCTGTCCGCTGTCCGGCTGGAGCCGTCCGGCCAGGATGGACATGAGGGTACTCTTTCCCGCCCCGTTTTCTCCCAGCAGGGCCAGAATCTTTCCCGCCGCGATATCCAGGGTAATCTCCCGGTTGGCCTCCACAGGGCCGAACCGTTTTCCGATGTTTTCCAGACGGATCAGCGGTGGCTGTCGGTTTTCCATCATCGCGGCCTCATTCCGGCGATCGGCTGGACAAACTGGTTTTCGGTATCCCACGGAAAGAGAATCCAGGTGTCCTGACTCACTTCGGTAATGAAGGTATCGACCAGGGGCCGCCCCTCGGGTTTGGCATACACGGTAGCAAAATGGGCGATGGGAATCATCTCCCGGACAACCCGGGCGGTCTTGCCGGTATCCACCAGATC
>JBEPXL010000603.1:0-2897 GCA_041641935.1 Desulfobacteraceae bacterium
TTGTGCGGCATAACGGCTTCCCGGTTGAAGAAACGCGGCAGACGGTCGTCTTCGGCTGTAAAACCGGCCTTCTTGTTGAATTCACGCTCCATGGAGAGAATATTTTTCCCCAGAGCGGTGACATCATCGGCCGTCAGTCCAAGACCGTGGAAACCGTTGATGCTTTCGACCATGGCATTGAAGGTTTCGCCCTGATCCAGAATTGCAAAGGCGATGAAGAGGCAGTATCCGGTCGCATCCAGGGCAGCCGTGGCAATCTGGAGGTTCCGGGAAAGCTCGATCTGACCTTCCGTGCTCAGCGGATCGACATCACCACCGACTTTGAGGATGTTGGTCGCAATCGCGTAGCCGGCGGTATGGTCCGCGCCCATGGGGGACGTGGCGTAGGTGACGCCGATGCCTTTGACGGCACGCGGATCGTAGGCGGGAAGCGCCTGTTTCTTGACCACCGGCGCCCGCTCGAGGCCGAATGCCTGGGCGGTAAATGCCGTGCCGTTACCGAGAATCCGTCCCAGCGGTGTTCCCTTGGCGACTTCATCCTCCAGCAGCTTCATGGCAGCCTTGCCGTCACCGAACGGCAGCAGACCGGCTTCCATGGCAACACCGATGGTGACACCCATTTCGATGGTGTCAAGACCGATATTGTCATCGAGGAAGTCGAGCCGGGCCACGTCATCCATGTCGCAGATACCGCAGTTGCCGCCGTGGGCCCAGACTGTTTCATATTCCGGCTGCTTGCTGAGATAGTTTCCGTCCTTGTCCATGTAGATACCGGAACACTGGATGGCACACCCGCGATGGCAGCCGTGGGTCGGATTGCCGCCCCGCTTGGTCTCCACTTCGGCCATGACCTCACCGCTCAGCTTGGCCGCATCCTTGTACTGACCTTCCTTGAAGTTGTAGGTCGGATATGCGCCCGCTTCGTTGATGATGTTGGTCAATACGTTGGTTCCGTAGGCCGGAAGACCCTGACCGGTAACCGCATGTCCTCTCAGCCCCTGGACGAAGGTCTTGTTGGCTTCCTTGAACTTGTCCGGATCTTTGGGCTGCCGCATTTTCAGACCGGCATCATCCAGAATGATCACCTTGATGCCCTTGGTTCCCATGACCGCGCCGACACCGCCGCGACCGGCATGACGCGTGGGACGGAATTCCCGGTCCGTAACCGCGATGGAAGCGGCACACATTTTCATTTCACCGGCCGGTCCAACGGAGATCATGGCGACCTTGTCACCGTGTTCGGCTTTCATGGTGTCGGCCAGATCGTAATTGAGCTTCATTTTCAGCTCGTTGGCCGGTGTAATATCGATTTTGTCTTTATTGATCACAATCTTGTAGACATTATCGGTCTTGTTTTCCCCTTCAATGATGATGGCGGCATAGCCGAGCCGTGCCATCACCTGTCCGGCCTGTCCGCCGGCGTTTGATTCCTTGATGCCGCCGGTCAGCGGACTTTTGCATCCCATAGAAATTCGACCGGATGTCGATGCAGCGGAACCGGTCATCAGACCCGGTGCGATCACCAGCTTGTTCTCGGGCCCCAGCGGATGACAGTCCGGCGGAACTTCCTTGGAGACGACCATAGAGGTCATGCCTCTGCCGCCCATACCGGCATAGTCACCCAGACCTTCAACCGTCGCTTTTGGTCCGCCTTCGGCACCGACATCAATGCGAATAATCTTGTCCATAACCCTTGACCTCCTTCAGTTTAACGTTCTTACGATAGCGGAGTTCATCACAATTAGTTATTTCAGGTTCCTTTATTCCTTCGTACCGGACAGAAAGGAAAATAAACACCCTTTCAGCCTCAAAAGAACCCCAAAACACACCTTTATGGCTTTATCCCGCTGAAATTAAAATATAAATCAATCCCTGCCCGAAGTCAAAACATATTTCCCGACAGGCGCTCCAGTTGCAGACGCACACTGCAGAAGATACTTTGCAAGATACTTGCCAGCTTGTTATGAACGGAAGGAAGCAGGTATATCTCGGGAAGGGATTCCGGCGCCGGGGTCAGTCTGAAGATACAATAAAGAGTTCACTGCCCGAAGTGTTTTCCACCAGATCCGGAATACAGGAGAGCAGGTCCGACCGCTCTGCCCAGAACCCCTGCCGGAGAAACACCGCTCCCAGATCTTTCAGGATGAGGTTGAACAGTTTCAGGGTGATTCTGCCCTGCTCCTTTCCGGCCTGCTCCTGGACTTCATGATAGGTGATACCGCTCCGCAGGGAGGCGAAAAAGCCGCCCCGCCGCATCACCGCACCGACCAGTCCCGGCATGGCCGCAGAAAGCGCCAGCGTCGCGCCGTTCCGAACCTTTGCCGTATCCATGTCATCCACCGGCTGTCCATTCAGGAATATGGTGCTGATCCGTTCCATGACATAGTCTTCGGGAATGCCCCACTGATCACAGAGGAGGGATTTGACGGTACAGCCGCTTTGAACGGTCACGCCGATGCCCTTCTGAAACATGGGAAACAGATCGGGCAGCCGGTCCGGCGGAATTGTCACTGTTGCTGAATTGTTCATCTGCATAGACTCCGACTTCCTTTTGCGATGGTTCATGACCTTCTCCGGATCAGAAACCGTCCCTTCCTTCTGATCCGGAGAAAAATTCAGTTTTATCGTACCACCATCGAATCCCCGGAGGGAACATCATTGATGGTGACATAGGTCATGGTCTGGTTCAGGAGCTGATAGGCGATTTCGCCGAAGGTAATCGGCCCCGTAATTCCCTGGGTTTCCTTCCCTTCCAGTTCCGAATAGAGATAGTTGAGGACGCAGTTACAGGAAAAACTGATCTGCTCGGCTTTTTCTGTGGGCATTTTCGTTGTAAATTCGGAAACATAATCTCCCACCGGCCGGGCGTGCCTGTATTCCACATGCTGGAAGACCGG
>JBEPXL010000604.1:0-2897 GCA_041641935.1 Desulfobacteraceae bacterium
GTAACGATCCGGTATCTGGACGAAGATGCCCGGCGGGAGCTGAGGAATCTGTATGTCGAAGAAATCGCCAGAGAACTCCACAAGTCTCCTGTTCCGTTCACCAGGATGGAGAATCAGGAACTGCTGACCGCCCTTGGAAAGGAGATCGAGGACCATGTCCGGGAAGTGAACACCTTCCACAAAGAGAAATTCTTTGACGAGCTCAAAAACCTGATTGCCAAGTGGGACCGGTTCAAGGGCGAAGTCCGTGACATTGAAGTCTCTGAACTCAGCCGGTATGTCACTGAAGATTATGAGGATGTTCTTCTCGTGGACCGGGTCGAGGTCCGGCTGGCGGAGATCGATATTCCCGAAAATGTGGTACTGGTGGACCTGCCGGGGCTGGGAGTCGTCAATCCGCGCCACAAGAAGATCACCCAGTCCTATGTGGAAAACGATGCCAAGGCCTTTGTCATCTCCTCGGCGGTGTTCAAGCTGCTGGAAGGGGAGGAGATCGAACTTCTTGCCGAAATTCACAGACAGCGGCCCAAAGTCCTGAAACGCGCCTTCTGGGTGATCAACAAGTGGGAAACCGCCAGTGAGCGGCAGAAAAAGGAAGAGATCAAGAATTTCCATGAGAAGGTGGAGCGCTACCAGTTCCGGATTACGCCGGAGCGCGTGTTCAGGGTATCGGCACTCAACTATCTTCTTCTCCGGCTGATTGGCGACAATACGCTGGACCAGAGCGGGAAACTCAGGGAACATCTCGACAACCTGAAAAAATCCATCGGTACCGTTCCCTCGCCCCATGAGGCACCGGCCCTGATTGAGGAAACAGCCGAGACCCGTGAATTTTCCCGGCTGCGGGCGCAGCTCTTTGACTATCTGAATACCATCGCCGGAAAGGAATTCTTTGACGAAGCCCGCACGGAACTGGTGGAACTGTCCAATAAATTTTCTGAAATCCTGAAGCCGTTCCACGACATGGCCCTGAAAAACCGGAATCTGAAGGATTCCTATCTTGCCAGTGAACTGACCCGGCGTCTGAAGGTGTTTTCCCGGGAACTCCGGCACATGGTGCAGGAACGGATCAAGGACATCCGGACCGAACATCTTCCCGAACTGGTCTTCTGGACCGATGATATCCAGAAAAAGTTCGAGTCGGAGATCCGGGAGGTAATGACCGGACTTGACCGGAAGGATCTGAAAAATGAACTGATGCGGGGCATGGATACCCATGAAAACCAGAGTCGTCTGCCCCAGAAAATCGAAGAACGGCTGCCGGTGGCCCGCATGTTCCGGGAGCAGCTCCGGGCGCTGATGACCGAGGATGTGGTACACCGCTTTTCCAGTGAACTTCTGAGCGAGTTGAAGGGAACCGATCTTCTGCCGGATTCGGTGCAGCGTGTTCTGGAAGACAAACTGAGCAAACGGGATATTCTGACCCGTATCAACGGCCTCTGTGATGTGTTCCTTTTTGAATACGGAGACCGGCTCGACATGCTAGGGTTTGAAGTGACGGATACGCTGGAAAACCGGTCCCCGGAAGAGGGGGAAAAGATTCACAATATCCGGTCCTACCTCAAGTCCAATGCCGAGGAAGCGGTCAATGCGGCCCGTAAAACGGAACTGATCCGCAGCGACGGAAACTTCAATGACCTGATCACCCTGAAGGAAAACGACCTGAAAAAGATTTACATGCGGGTCCGGCATAACGGCAACGGGGCCTCTGCCAACGGTTCCGGCAGGATCGAAACGGTTCTGGAACTCTATGAAGGGCAGGTCATCGCCTACATGCGGGATCTGCAGGAGAAAATCAATGACTACACCCGCCGTTCCATCAAAAACTATTTTGAAGAACTGGAAGCCGATCTGCTGAACCTTTTTGAGGAGAAAGAGCCGGATATTGCGGTGGTGATCATGGAGCAGCTCACCGCCACCATTGAAGATGACATCGGCTTTGAACTGAGAAAACAGCGCCTTTTTACCGAGTCCTACCAGACCCTTTGCGCACTCACTCTCTGATGAAGAGACAACCGGAAACGGTGGTCGAGGGGAGACTGGTCATCTGACGCACACCGGCAGTGCGTGACGCCTTTCTCAGAAACGATAACGGAAAGGAACAGAACATGACCGCCGCTGAAGCAGAAAATGCCCTGTCACAGGAATTGAAACAGACCCGGTCGCTGTTTCAGGCGATGCTGCAGACAACCGGCGACGGCATTCTGATTACGGATGCATCGGGAAAAGTACTCCTGCACAATGAACTGTTTCTGAAGGTCTGGGGAAGACCCGATCTGCCGGATTTTCCCCGGGATGGAACCCCCTGGTTTACTGCCGTTGTCGAACGGCTGCTGGAACCGGAGGTGTTTCTGGAAAGAATGGACAAAGAGCATCTCCGGCAGTCCGGTGAAGGGATCGATCATCTGGAACTGAAAGACGGTCGTTTTCTGGAACTCTGTTCCCGGCCTGTCGTTACCGGTAAAGTGACCAGTGGACGCATATGGAATGTCCGCAATGTGACCGATTCCGTTCAGATGATCCGGGAACTGGCCCGGTCCAGAGAATATTTTCAGGCGCTGTTTCATGCCGCCCTCGATGCGATCCTGATTGTTGATCTGGAAGGGGTGATTCTTGCCGCCAATGCGTCTGTGACCCGTCTTCTGGGGTTTACCGAAAAATCCATCAGGGGCAGCGCATTTATGTCTCTCTTTCCCGACGATGAAATACGGCAGAAGGGGTATGATGAATTCCGCAGAAACATCGATGCCCATGACGCTGTTCTCGAATACCGGGATATTCTCTGTGCCGACGGCAGCACCTGCCGCTCGATGGATATTACCGCCACCATGATTCCCTGGGAACAGCAGCAGGCCATGATGGTGACCCTGCGGGACAATACCGAGCAGAAACTGGCG
>JBEPXL010000605.1:0-2890 GCA_041641935.1 Desulfobacteraceae bacterium
GTTTAACATACTTCTTCACCATGCGCCATAGGGCATAGCGTGTATTTCTTCTGCCCTTTCTGTAGGCGGTGGAACTGTTTTCGGATGGAATAGTCGCCTTTTTACAAGGATGTACGCAAAGTCCCTTATTGTCTGACTTCCGGAATTCTGCTAATTTGACCCCATTTTTGAAGGAGAGAAGGGTACATTGCCCTTCATCTTCACTTTTTTCAGAATCCGAAGCAGACAAACTGGAAGCCCGGCTCATGGAAGAACTCGGAAATCAGATACACATCAACGATGAATGGAAAAAGGTCGAGGGCGCCCCGTGGCCCCTGGGTGCGACCTGGGTGGAAGCGCAAGAGGCGTATAATTTTGCCCTCTATTCGCGCTTTGCCGAAGAAATCACCTTGCTCCTGTACACCGAAGCAGATACCGCCCGCCCGGTGCATCAATACCGATTGGACCCCATGATCAATAAAACCGGTTTAATCTGGCATTGCCTGGTCCCCAAGAAGCAGCTTCGGGGGGCGACCCTCTATGCCTATCGGGTGACCGGCCCTTATGATCGAGAGGCCGGACACCGGTTCGATCCGGAAAAGGTGCTTTTGGATCCTTTTGCCGGATCGGTTTTCTTCCCGCCGGACTTTGATCGGGACACCGCCAAACAGCCGGGACCGACCGACGGCAAGACCGTGCTGGGAATGCTTCCGGTCCCGCGGGAGCCTTTTGATTGGCCCGAGGGTCCCCCGCCCCGGCACGGACATGATCTGATCGTCTATGAACTCCATGTGAAAGGATTTACGGCCCGGTCCAATTCCGGCGTGGCGCCGGAAAACCGCGGCACCTTCGCCGGATTGACCGAAAAAATCCCCTATTTGACGGATCTGGGAATCACGGCGGTGGAGCTGCTGCCCATCCATCAGTTCGACCCCCAGGAAGGCTCCTATTGGGGCTACATGACCCTCAACTTCTTCTCCCCCCACGGCGGTTATGCCGCCGGAAACGACCCCACCCGGGAATTCAAGGAGATGGTGAAGGCATTCCATGCTGCGGGAATCGAGGTCTGGCTCGATGTGGTCTACAATCACACCAGCGAAGCCGGGGACGACGGCCCCACCCACAGCTACCGGGGCATCGACAACCGCAGCTACTACCTGATGCGGGAAAACGGCGACTATATCAACGACACCGGATGCGGCAACACCCTGAGCTGCGCCCATCCCAATGTGCGGGCGATGATTCTGTCCAGCCTCGATTACTGGACCGTTTCCATGGGGGTGGACGGGTTCCGGTTCGACCTGGCCTCTATTTTCGCCCGGGATTTGAGCGGCGCCGTGGATCTGGAAAACCCGCCCCTGATCTCCGAAATCGGGCTGATGGGATACCTTCACGACCGGCGCCTGGTGGCCGAGGCCTGGGACATCAACAGCAACCTTCTCGGACAGAGCTTTCCGGGCATGCAGTGGCGCCAGTGGAACGGCAAATTTCGCGACGATATCCGGTCCTTCGTCCGGGGAGACACCGGCCATGTCGGGGCGCTGATGCAGCGGATTTACGGCAGCGACGATCTTTTCCCGGACGGTCCGGTGGAGGTCTATCGGCCCTACCAGAGCGTCAACTTCATCACCGCCCATGACGGGTTCTGCCTCTATGACCTGGTCTCTTATAACGAAAAGCACAATCAGGCCAACGGTCATGAAAACACCGACGGCACCGACGACAACCGAAGCTGGAACTGCGGCTGGGAAGGAGACGACGGTGTTCCCCCGGAAGTGATGGACCTGCGCCGGCGGCAGATCAAGAATTTTTTCTGTCTGCTGATGCTCTCCAACGGCACCCCCATGTTCTGCGCCGGAGATGAGTTCATGAACACCCAGCAGGGAAACAACAACCCATACAACCAGGACAACGAAATCACCTGGCTCGACTGGGACCTGCGGGACAAAAATCCCGACATTTTCCGGTTCTTCAAACGGATGATCGCCTTCCGCAAAACCCATCCGTCCATTGCCAGAAGCCGATTCTGGCGGGAAGACATTCAATGGTTCGGCCCCGCCGGAGAGGTGGACCTGAACGACCACTCCCACACCCTCGCCTATTTCCTGAGCGGCGCCGCCCTGAAGCAGAGCGATCTTTATGTGATGATCAATGCCTATGAAGAAGACCTCGACTTCGAGATTCAGGCCGGCGAAAAAGAACGCTGGCGGCGAATCGTGGACACCAGCCTGCCCGGTCCGGACGACATTCTTCAAGCCGAAGCCGGCGCCCCGATTCAGGATCTTCACTACAGGGTGAAGTCGCGGTCGGTGGTGATCCTGGAAAAACCGATCGGAAAACGTCAAACAACGATTCCGTTTTTTTGATCCTAACGCCATCCGCCTGCCCCAATGACAGGGTTCGGTGCGCAGTTTATAGAACATGACCAAAGAGAATTCAAAGGAGACTCATGATTGAAACCGACATCCACGTACCTTTGGTATTGTTCCTGACATTTCTAGGACTGGCGGTCGCCGTGCTCTCGGCCCTGGAGAACCGGGTGCAGTGGATCGCCTCTCTGTGCGCCTTTTTCGGGGAAGGGTGCCGAAGAACCGCCGAATTCACCCTGCTGTCCGTCCCCATCGCCTGGTGGGGCGTCGGATACTACCTCCTGCTGGGGATGGTGGTCATCGGCTTTCGGCCTCTGGTTTTCTGGACGGTGGCGGCGGGGATCGGAGTGGAATTGACGTTCCTGAAGATTATGGCGACCATTCGCGCCTTCTGTATTTTCTGTCTGGCCAATGCGATCGTCGTGGTGCTGCTGTTTTTGTCCGTTTTCGATGCAGGCCGCCTTTGGGAGGCGCTGTCGATCATTCTCCTGGCCTTTATGGTCTCCGATTATCTCATCTCCCGGGAGAACCGGGCGAAAACC
>JBEPXL010000606.1:0-2887 GCA_041641935.1 Desulfobacteraceae bacterium
GGTCCGTTCCCCGATCAGGAGGTTATATTTCCGTTTGATGTACTGGATGATGGCGGCATCCATCTTGTCTCCGGCCACCCGGATGGACCGGCTGTAGACGATACCGGCCAGTGAAATGACCGCCACCTCGGTGGTCCCGCCCCCGATGTCGACCACCATGTTACAGGTGGGTTCGGTAATGGGCAGACCGGCCCCGATGGCCGCCGCCATCGGCTCCTCGATCAGAAACACTTCCCGGGCCCCGGCCGATTCGGCGGATTCCCGGACCGCGCGTTTCTCCACCTGGGTAATCCCCGAAGGGACCGCAATGATGATCCGGGGACGGACGAATGTCCGCCGGTTATGGACTTTATGAATAAAATGGCGGATCATCGCTTCCGTCACTTCAAAATCGGCAATGACCCCGTCCCGCATGGGGCGGATCGCTACGATATTTCCGGGTGTTCGTCCGAGCATGTTCTTGGCCTCCAGACCGACAGCCAGCACCCTGCTCTTCATCCGGTTGTCCGTCCGGACTGCGACGACCGAGGGTTCACTCAGGACGATCCCTTTCCCCTTGACATAGACCAGTGTGTTCGCCGTACCCAGATCAATGGCCAGATCGCTCGAAAATATGCCCAAGAACGCATTGACAAATAGACTCATGTTACCTCGTTATCGGAAGTCAACCCCTACCCGCATCCTCTGTTCAGATCAGCAAATCGAAATGTACAAAGCGGATTGCTATCAAAAATAGGAGGTCATTACAAGCGGAAAATTACCTTTACCGCCGGTCAGCAATGTTTTTACCGTTTTTCCATCCCTGCCATGACCGCATTGTGAAGCGCAGGCCGGAATATCCGGATACGGGTGTTATGCCGGGCGGGATGGACCCGGTTGGTCAACAGGATCACACAAATCTCCCGCGGCAGATCCATCCAGAAAGAAGTCCCGGTAAACCCGAGGTGACCGACGGAATCCGGTGAAAAGAGACGGCCACTGCTCGATCCGCCTTCCGATGGAACATCAAATCCCAGAACACGCGATTCCGCCGGACGCCGCTGCAGAAAACGGCGCAGCAGATGTACCGGCAGCACGTCTGCTTCCAGCCGGCCATGATAAATATCCAGAAGCCGCTGCACCAGCCGGTATACCGCATCGGCTGTGCCGAACAGCCCGGCATGTCCGGCAACCCCGCCGAGGGCATGTGCATTGTCATCATGAACCGTTCCCAGAAGAAGCCCCCGCCGCGGACAGTCTTCGGTGGCAGCGTAGGGATGGGGATGCGGCCTCTTCACCTCATTGAAAAAGAGGCCCTCAATTCCGAGGGGCGCATACACTTCGGTCCGGACATAATCGTCCAGCCGCCGGCCTGTCAGCTCCGCCACAATCCATGCCAGAAGCATGAAGCCCAGATCAGTGTAGATTACCTGTTCCCCCGGTGGATATGCCAGCGGTTCCCGGAGGAGAAACCGGTGAAGCAGAGACGGCCTCTTATCGTGAGATACGGTGTGCAGTCGCTCAAAATACGACCGGTGCGCGGGATATCCGGAACGGTGCAGAAGAAGCTGCTCGATTGTAATGGAGGCCTTTTCCGTTCCGCGAAACACCGGCAGATGTGCAGCGATCTTATCTTGCAGGCAGAGCCGTTTCCGGGCCACCAGTCCTGCAACTGCCAGGGTGGTGGC
Source organism: Desulfobacteraceae bacterium (assembly GCA_041641935.1). Classification (GTDB taxonomy): domain Bacteria; phylum Desulfobacterota; class Desulfobacteria; order Desulfobacterales; family Desulfococcaceae; genus JBEPXL01. Next base: position 1,668 of record JBEPXL010000606.1, read on the forward strand.
AAGGGGTTTGGTCAGTGAAGCAAGATCAAAGACCGTATCCAGCGTCACAGGTGTTCCGGTAACACGGTTGGCGAGCCCAAAGGCGTGGCGGTAGCAGATCTCCCCTCTCCGGGCGACCAGCAGGACACCGCCGGGAAAGATATTCTGGCAGACGGCGGTCTTCATCAGGAAATGGACAGGGAGCGACATCATCACCGGTTCATGCGCTACACAATGGTGGGCGGTTCATCATACCGCAGATGCCCGGCAGCCGTATCCAGGGTCGCATTCATCCCCAGCGGCAGGGTATGATTCCGTTTTCCGTGGCCGATGGTGAATCCGGCCAGAATGGGAATGGGTTTCTCCTGAAAAATATCCGCAACAATCCGGTGAAGCTCTCCGGCGGGACAGCAGTCATCAAAGGAGCCGAGCAGAATTCCCGCAACACCGTCCAATGCCCCGGAAAGTTTCATCTGGGTCAGCATCCGGTCGATTTTATAGGCCGGTTCTCCCACATCCTCCAGAAAGAGCAGCCGGTTCCGGAAACGGGGCGCGAAGGCCGTTCCGGTGAGATGGCAAAGGGTGGAGAGATTGCCGCCGGAAACAATGCCGGAAGCCGAACCGGCCCGCAGCGCCACAGGTTTCTCAGCCGGAACCACCAGCGGATGATCGCAGGTCAGCGCCTGCCACAGCGGCTCCCATGTGTGGCGGTCCGCCGAAACCAGTGTCCCCAGAACGGGGCCGTGAAAAGTGACGATGCCGCAGTGTTCGGCGAACACGGAAAGCAGAACAGAAATATCACTGAAGCCGACAAATATTTTCGGATGCACCCGGATCAGATCAAAATCCAGATGCGGCAGCAGCCTCATGGAACCAAATCCCCCCCGGGCACAGAAAACGGCATCCACCGCCGGATCGGAAAAGAGCCGGTTGAGCATCCGGGCCCGGTGAATATCCGAACCGGCCAGGTAACCTGCCCTGCTGAATATGCCTTCGGGAATGTGAACTGAAAAGCCCTTCGCCTCGATGGCGGCGATGGTCTGATGAAGAACCGCCTCATCCGCCGGACCTGCCGGGGCTGCAATGGCAATGGTGTTACCGGTGTTGAGGCGGCGGGGACGCTGACAGGAGGACAACGGGGAGTTCATGGCAAAAAATCTTTTTAAATGGTTGACACGCTAAAAAATTGTCTGTATATATGGCGGCTGTGTCGGGGCGTAGCGCAGACTGGTAGCGCACTT
>JBEPXL010000607.1:0-2881 GCA_041641935.1 Desulfobacteraceae bacterium
AACGAACCACCTGAAGAGCCGCCGGTGAACGAACCACCTGAAGAGCCGCCGGTGAACGAACCACCTGAAGAGCCGCCGGTGAATGAACCGCCTGATGAGCCGCCGGTGAACGAACCGCCTGATGAGCCGCCGGTGAATGAACCGCCTGACAATGATGACGATGACGACTTTGACCGGGATGACGACGATGACTTTGACCGGGATGATGATGACGACTTTGACCGGGATGACGATGATGACTTTGACCGGGATGACGACGACGATCATCCCGGTAAGGGAAAAGGTCATGAAAATCATGATGATGACCATCCGGGGCAGGGGAAGGGGCATGATAAGTTTGACTGATGTGCTGCGACGGATCGACGGATAATCATCCTCTGATGAAGGGAAATTTGCAGTCTTATCGGACGGAGCATTCATGCAGTTCAGCCTGAAATCCAGCCTGCACTCACTATTCCGGGGCAAACAGTGGGTTCTGTTCATTCTCCTGTTCACGCTGTTCTGGGGAATGAACAGCTACTACCGGCCGATTCCCCTGGACCGGCTGGAACGTCTCGTGTTTGACTGGAACCTGACAGCCGGAAACGGATCGGGTGCATCCGACATTATACTGATTCTGGCCGGTGAAGAGTCGCTCTCCAGCCTGGGCCGCTGGCCGTGGCCCAGGGGGTATCATGCCGAACTCATCGACCGGCTGCGTCTGGCCGATCTGGTCGTGATGGATATTCTGTTTCCGGAAAAAAGCGATGCTTCACAGGATGATAAGCTGGCACGGGCGGTAAAAGAGCATGGGCGGGTCGTTACCGCCAAACATATCGTGGCGGCTCCCCTTACGCATTCCTACCGGATTGTTCAGCCGTTTCCTGCACTGGAAAATGCCGGCATTGCCAGCGGCTACACCAATATGCAGGCCGACATCGACGGAATGGTCCGGTATTTTTCACCTGTGAAACGCATCGGCTCGCAGGTGCTCCTCTCCTTTCCCCTGGCGGCGCTGTCGGCCATGACAGGTCAGGAACCGGCGGTCAAAGCACACCCGGATGGATCGATGGCGGTTGTTATTCCCCCGTATACCATTCCGGTGGACGATCAGGGCCGATTGTGGATCAACTTCAAGGGAACGGAATATCTCCGGTATGAATACAGTGATGTTCTGGAAGGCAAGATTCCACCGGAGGTGTTTTCAGGAAAAACCGTTCTCATCGGAGTGGCCGCATCCGGTGTGGAGGATTTCTTTATCGTTCCCACACCGCAGGGAAGCCGGGAAATCACCGGCGTCAGGCTCAATGCGGAAATTCTGGACATGATCCTGCAGCAAAGGGGAATTGTCCGGGCCCCGCACGGGGCGGACGCAGGCTTCACCATCGCTTTCGTACTTGGGGGCTTTCTGCTGGGGGGATGGATTGCGCCGCGCTGGAGTGGTCTCCTTCTCGTGACTGCCATAACCGTTCAGGTGCTGGTCACCCACTACTTTTTTGTCTTCAGGGGCGTCTGGATTGCCGCATCCGCGCCGGTGCTGGGAATGGTATCCGCCTATTTCACGGTGGTATTGAAGCAGTTTGTCTTTTCTTCCAGAGAACTGGCGATCCGGCAGTATTCCCTTTCCTCCATCCATGATCTGCTGGTTCCCCGGCACCAGGACGATACCTATGAAACATGGCTGGAAACCAACTGGCCCCGGATTGCCGCCCGTACCGGTATTCATCTTCTCGATTCCAGAATATCCCTGGATGAGCAGGAGGGGAAGATACCGACGGATTCTGAAGAACCAGTTCATGATCCGGATTCTTCGGGGCGGCAGAAACTGATCATGATGGAAAATGGCAATCACCGGTTCCGCTATCAACTCTGCATACCGCTGCCGGACAGAGCAGAAAACGGACAGACCGAGTATACGCTTCTGGGCTGGCACAAAAAAGTGCCCGACGGACGTGTGCAGTCCATCGCCGCCGTGGTGCTGGCATCATCATGGTATTTTTCCCTGCTGGCGGAAAGCCAGGCCCGGAAAACGATGCTGATCAATACCATCGATGCCATTGCCGCCGCCGTGGATGCCAAGGACTCCGAAACCGGCGGGCATTCCCGGCGGGTGGCGGAGATCAGTATGGAAATCGCGGATCATCTGGGGCTGTCTCCGGAAGTCCAGGAGGATATTTTTCTTGGCGCCCTGATTCACGACATTGGCAAAATCGGGATTCCCGATGCCGTTCTCACCAAAAAGGGCAGGCTCACCGATGAAGAAATGGATGTGATCCGCACCCATCCGGAGGTCGGCAGAAACATCATGGCAACAGTCGATCTGCCGGTGCTGACCGCCCAGGCCATCTACCAGCACCATGAACGGTGTGACGGTAAAGGGTATCCGAATAAACTGGCAGTGGATGATATCACCTTTGCCAGCAAGATCGTCGCTGTTGCGGATGTCTTCGATGCCATGACCCAGAAGCGGTATTACAAAAACGAAATTCCCGTCGGAGAAGTGCTTGACTTCATGTACAAAATGAAAGGTTCCCAGTTTGATGAACTGGTCATCAACGCCCTGATTGAACTCCGCGCCCCGGCGGACTGGTCCCCGCCGGTAACGGAGGCGGAGGAACCCGACAGGCGTTCTGCGGTTCCTGCGCGGGCGGAGATGAAGAAGTCGGCGTAGGGGACTCGATTCCCTGTTTATGTACCCCACCATCATTTCCTGACATCTGCAGGGGCAGGCCCCGTGCCTGCCCTTTGCCGCTTTCCCCTTTGATGTTCAATACCTGACAAAAAAGGTACAGTAAAGGATTCACCTTATTTACATGCGAAATGGAATCTGGTGGAATAATTTTCAGAATGCTGTACCTTATCCGCTGCACCTTATCCATTGAACAGCCGAAGAAAGGAGAAA
>JBEPXL010000608.1:0-2878 GCA_041641935.1 Desulfobacteraceae bacterium
GTGCGAATCTTTTTCAGGAATCCCTGCTGCGTCTGGGGTACACGAATGGGAAGGTCCACCTGACCGTTGAGGCGCATGCCGATCCGGCGGAAGGCCGCGCCCGCCTTGGATTCTTTCTGAAGGACCCGGGGAATGCCGGTATTGGTGGAGACAATGACCTGATCGTCCATCTCCACCAGACCGATCAGTTCGATGGAAAGCACATCCACCATATCGGTATGGCTGAGCATGTCTCCCCGTTCCACCATGACCGGAACAATCCGGTTGACGACGAGCTTGGGGGTGATGGATTTGGCGTAGAGCAGGCCAATCACCCGGTCCGCGTCCCGGACGGCGGAAACCTCCGGGGTGCAGATCACCAGTGCCTCGTCGGCTGCGACAATGGAGTTTTCAAAGCCCCGTTCAATGCCGGCCGGACAGTCGATCATGACAAAGTCGAACTCCTTGCGGAGCCGTTTGCAGAACCGGACCATCTCTTCGGGGTTAATGGCATCCTTGTTATCACTCTGGGAGGCCGGAATCAGAAACAGGGTATCGATCCGGCGGTCCTTGATGGCCGCCTGCTTCAGTTTGCACCGTCCCTTGACGGCGTCCACCACATTGAAGACGATCCGGTTTTCCAGTCCCATGACCACGTCCAGATTTCGGAGACCGATATCCATGTCCACCACGGCCACCCGTTTCCCCTCCAGTGCGAGGGCTGCTCCGATGGAGGCAGTGGCGGTGGTTTTTCCCACCCCGCCCTTGCCTGAGGTGACGACGATAATCTTCCCGTCCAAAGTATTACCTCATGTAAAAAAAGGTTGTATATTTGCAGAAAGCATGTCCTATCGAACCTGGGGCCAGGGTATACGTCCGAAAGGATTGGCTTTCAGATAATCTTCCACAACAATCTGCCCGCTTTCCACATGGGCAAATTCCACCACCTTCCCCGGTGATGCCGGAAGACCGGCCGCCACAAAACTCCCGATCTGGATCTGTGTGGGCCGGAAATCAAGGGCCAGAACAATATTCTCCTCGTTGTCGGGCTGCCCCGCAATGGCGGTGCCCAGCAGGCTGCCCATCACCAGAATGTCCCCGCCGGCCATGACCTCTCCGCCGGGATTGACATCCCCCAGAATCACCAGATGCTTCCGTGCGTTCACTTTCTGTCCGGACCGGACCCGCCCTGTCAGTACGAGTACGTCGGTCTGATGTTTGTACCAGTCCATTTCGCGTTGCCGCATTCCTTTTCCGGCTTCGGCGGGTCGTTTGTCGGGCTGGCGTCTGCGGAGCCGCGAAACAGATCCGACGCCGAACTGTTTTTTGAGAAAGATCGCCAGCTGTTTCACGATGGCATCATGGCCCTCGGCCGTGCCGACATCAAGAATAACGCGTGTGTTTTTGATCTGGTCCTTCCGGTCCGCCAGCAGTGTCACGATCTCCTGCTGCAGCGTTTCGACGGACGCGACCGGATCGAGCATGACACAGAGACCGTTTCCCATGCCTTTGAGCCGGACTGGTGACTTCTCCTGTTCCGTATCTTTTATCATTTTCACATCGTGCGGATGGGTCCCGGAACAATCCTGCTTCCCGACCCACGGATTCATCGAAACGATTATCCTACGGACTATAGAGAAAAACCCCTATACTGTCAATATGCCGATGGATTTCCGGCAAAAATACCCGCTTACATCGGTGCGTCAAATTCGGTTTCATACCCTGTCATCTCCACATATCCGGTTCCGGAAACGGGTGTTCCCCCGGCTTTTTTCCCGCTGACGGCAATACTGCCTTCCCAGTAGGTGACATCGGTACTTTCCGGCGTTTCCATCTCCTGGTCCGCCATGCGGGGCGTAATGGCCAGATCCAGGGAGAGGGGGCGGACCCGCAGCCGCCATCCCGCCGGATAGACCGCGCCGGTCGCCGGACTTTTCCAGGTATCCGTGACCTGAAGCGCAATCTGACCGGCGCTCAGATGCACCGGAGCACCGGTGGCCGGAACGAAGGTGGCGCTGGAGGCCGGGCTGAATCCGCCGGTTTCCTGCCGGAGAAAGTAGAGCATCAGCTCGGAATCATCCTCCAGCTGCAGGCTGAACCAGTCCCAGCCGACCAGATCATCCTCCAGCGGGTCGGAGCTGAACTCATGGTCCATCCAGCTCAGTCCTTCCACCGTAAACCGTTCCGCACCGGACCGGACGGTTCCTGTCGTTGCCAGCCGGGTGAAGGAGTAGTAGCAACTGGCGCTTTCCCGTTTCGCGCCCTTCCGGCTGTACCCGCCTTCTCCGTGGGGAACCGGTGGTTTCAGGGGCGTGGCGGTCAGTTCGATTTCAAAGTCAGGGGAGGATGCCGTCAGCCGGTGGGCGGTTTCCCCGATGGTGACGGACCAGTCCCGCAGAAAGATCCGTGTTCCCTCTGTTTCCGTGGCCGCGCCGGCCATGTCCAGTGTTCCTCTGGCAATCCGTTCATTATGGGAAAAGGTTTTTCCGCCGATATCCGACAGGGCGGCATGGGCCAGGAAAATCTGGGGGGTGCGCCAGGCCGATGCCGGCTGGGGGGTGTCCGCCTCTTCGTGGGGTGGAATGATCCGGCTCCGGAAAAAGGTCAGCTGATAGCCGAACGGTCTTCCGTCCCGGTCCCGGAGATTGCCGGTATAGTACCACCATTCGGTTTTGTAATCGGGATGGGAACCGTGGTCCCGGGGAAAACGGAGACTGCAGGGACCGGTGACGGCGGCATAATCGCCGGAAGAAGGACGCGCCACCGGTCTGCCCTGAAACCAGAGGAGCAGAAAACCGGCCGTCAGCAGAATCAGTGCCGCCGCGAGTATGCATCGAAATCCGTGGGTCATGTCATTTCTCCCGCAGCAGGGTGGCCGGCGATTTCCGGAATGCCTGCC
>JBEPXL010000609.1:0-2875 GCA_041641935.1 Desulfobacteraceae bacterium
GCATACAAACCTTCGTCCTCTCTGCTGTCGCCGCCGGCATTATCGTAAGGGACAAAGAGTTGTTCTTTTCCAGAGCGCATCTTCTGAAAGAGATGAACTGATGAACGCGCCCCAAAATTCCTTTTCACTTTTTCTGATCATCTGGGCAGGCCGGCTCCTGTCCAGAATCGGCAGCGGAATCAGCGCATTCGCTCTCGGCGTCTATCTCTATCAGAAGACAGGAGCCGCATCGGCTTATTCCTTCCTGCTGCTGGCGGCCTTTCTGCCCGCTGTTCTGCTTGCCCCCGTGGGCGGGGTGCTGGCGGACAGAAAGGACAGAAAACGGATGATGGCAGCGGGAGACCTGGGTTCCTCCCTCGGCATTCTCTTTGTCATCATCATGTTCCTGTTCTGCCCGGACAGACACGGGGCGATCTATGCCGGTGTTGTCGTCAGTTCCCTGTTTGCCGCGCTGCAGTCCCCTGCCTTCAAGGCGTCCGTGAGCGAAATCCTCGATGCGGAAGCATATGCAAAAGCAGCCGGACTGATCCAGCTTGCCGAAGCGGCCCAGTACCTTCTGTCTCCCTTCATTGCCGCGTTTCTGCTCGCAAGATTCACCATGCCGGTGATTCTTGCCATTGATATGGTCACCTTCCTTGCAGCGGCGCTGTCTGTCCTCCTGATCCGGAAACAGACCAGGCAGCAAAGGGAAAAAAGCACGGCAGGCAGCTTCCGGAAAGCGTTCACCGACGGCGTCCGGTATATTGCCGGAAATGAAAGGATTCTTCACCTGCTGTGTCTTGTGACGGTGGTCACCTTTTTCACCGGCATTCTGCAGTCGCTTTTCGTGCCTCTGGTACTCTCCGTTTCAGATGCCGCCACACTGGGTACGGTACAGTCGATTGCGGCATCGGGTATGCTTGTCAGCAGCCTGTTCATAGGCGTTTCGGGCAGGACCCGTGAACAGGGCCGGGTGCTTTCGCTGTCACTGCTTGCGGCAGGTATTTTTTACATCCTCATCGGGACAAGCCCCAGTCCCGTGCTGATCACCTGCACAGCGTTCTGCTTTTTCCTTACGCTGCCGTTTGTGAATACCAGCCTGGAAGTACTGTTCCGGCAGAACATCGATCCTGCCATGCAGGGGCGCATCTGGTCGCTGATCTCCCTCATTTCCCAGACAGGAATGCTGGCAGCGTTCGCGATCGCCGGACCGCTGGCAGACCACGTCTTCAACCCGCTCCTGACGGATACAGGACTCTTCTCCGACACCGTCGGAAGAATCACGGGCACCGGCGCTTCCCGGGGAAGCGGACTGATGATCATGGTTTCCGGGAGTCTTCTGCTGGTGTTTTCGGTTTTCCGTGCCGGGGAGGGAAAGACATCGAAATCAGGTTTCAGAAAAGTTTTGACATAGTGTATGCATATAGTATATATACGTCCTAAGGACGTATATATACTATATGCAATTATCCCAAAGGGACATTATGTCGAAAAAAAAACTCCCCCTGACCAAGGCACTGACACTTTCTATCGGCGCATCCCGCCAACCCGTCATTACAAAATATGAATTGGGGGTTCTTTTTTTTCATCTGATGTTTACTAAAAAATATGACGGACAGTGCATAACCTTGCCGCAGGAACCCCCGGATGCCGAACTGTTCAACGAAACCCTGGATGCACTCCATGAAATCGGTGTGCTGAACCGGTTTCAGGATTTCAAAAATGTCTTCAGCATTATCGGGAAAAATGTATACACCGAAGAAGAAGTCGCCTGCTCCATTGATCCGTTTTCCTTTATTTCCCATCTCAGTGCGATGGCCTTCCACGGGCTGACGGACCGGATGCCGCAAATCCTCTGTCTGTCCACGCCACCGCAAAAGGAATGGCAGAAATTCGCGGCTGAAAAAATGCAGAAAGATCTGAAATCTAGTCTGGAAACATATAAACAATACGAACTGCCTGTTTTGACCCGCATCCGCTTTGACAAAATACAGAAAAAGGCAGTGCAATCCTATTCCAGTATCCACCTGGGCGCTTACAAATCCATCAGGAATAAAAATCTCCGGATTTCAACCATCGGTCGTACCTTTCTGGACATGCTGAAAATGCCGGATTTGTGTGGTGGTATCTACCATGTTCTCGATGTCTACCGGGAACATGCCGAACCTTACCTGAAATTGATCATTGACGAGGTTGACCGGCACGGCAGGCCGGTCGACAAGGTTCGGGCCGGATTCATTCTGGAAGAAATATGTGGTCTTTCTCATGCGGAGATTGACAAGTGGCAACAGTTCGCGGCCAGAGGAGGGTCCAGAAAGCTCGATGCCGCAGAAGAATACAGCGCCTCTTTTTCGGAAAAATGGTGTCTCTCCATCAATGTGGAACTCGATTAAATGACGGAGTATATCCTTTCATCCTGGGTGGAAGAAGAAAACAATCCGCTTTCACAGGCATTCCGGCAGGCGGTTCATACAATAAATCATCAGACGATCAGAAAAGGATTATCATCATTTGCAGGCAGAGATCATCGGTGATCTGCCCGATTTTGATGCGGCGTACAGCAGTGTGCGATCATTTTATGAAAACCTGCCCTGGTATCTGCCATTGCTTCACAGTAATCTGTCGAAGGTATGAAGGAAGGTGAAGTCACCCCGCACTTCCACCGGATTCCGGATGAAACAGCGAATAGATCGCCGGAATCAGCACCAGCGTAATCACCGTCGATCCGGTGAGGCCGCCGACCACCGCCCGTGCCAGCGGGGCCTGCGCGTCGGCTCCCTCGCCGATGCCGAAGGCCAGCGGCAGCAGGGCAAGGATGGTGGTCAGCGTTGTCATCAGAATCGGTCGCAGCCGCCGTCTGCCCGCCTCAGCCACAGCATCCCGGACCCGCATACCC
>JBEPXL010000610.1:0-2874 GCA_041641935.1 Desulfobacteraceae bacterium
ATCCCGGTCGGGAATGCCGACATGATCATCGATCTCGTTCAAACCGGCCCCGAACCACCAGAGCAGTCCCCACAGGAGCATGAACAGGAAAAATCCCCGTTCCCATTTCCGGAGCCGGGCCGGATGCTGTTCCAGATAGTATGCGGAAAAGAGACCGGCAAAACAGATCGCCAGCGATCCCAGGTAAAGGCCGTTCAGTACCGGCAGTTCTCCGGTGGGGCGACCGGCCACCAGCAGAAAGGCCATGCCGGCGCCGAACTGGAGCAGGAGTCCGAAATTCCGCGCCAGTACACGGTACTGGCGTATGCCCACCCAGACCAGGGCCGCTCCCTCAAGGGACCAGGCTGCAGCAGTCCACCGGCCGTCCAGGGCCAGGGGAATGGCAAGGCTGCCGAAGACGACGCCCAGGGCCAGAAAGGCCTCGGTCAGCATCCGCATACCGGTGACGGCCTTCCGCCAGAGTGCGGCGGCGAGAATGATGTAGAACGCGCTCATGGCAAGGGCGCTGAAGGCGAGCCCGTATTCCATCCGGTCCACCAGAAGGCTCTGCAGGGCGAAGACGACAATGGGAAGGCCGAAGACGAGGGTTCCGTCCACATACCCTTTCAGCCGGGGCGGCTGACGGAAGGCGAAAAGAACGGAGATGGCGACGAAGAAGAGGAAGAAAAGGATCAGAAACGGTTCGGTGGAGGCGAAGTATGCGGGGCGGTAATATTCGAATCCCCAGGCGGAACCGATGACGAAGGTGAAGACGAACCCGAGCAGATTGAGTACCCGCCACGCCCGGTACCAGGCAATCTGGACAATGCCTGCGTTGAGGATGGCGTAGTAGGAAAAGAGCATTACATGACTGCCGCTGCCGGTGGAGGTGAGGACCGGGGCGAGAAATCCGCCGGCCGCGCCGAATGCGGCAAGTGCCAGGGAATCCTGCAGTACTGCCAGTATGCCCGAGAGAACCACCAGGGCAAACATGAGCGCAAAGGCAAAGGTAAGAGGTATCAGATCATAGAGCCGTGCGGCGGCAAAGAGGTTGATATAGAGAATCCCTACAGCCCCGCCCTGCAGCGCCAGCGCATACCCCTGCCGCCGGTTCCGGAGCCACCAGCCGAGCGCCAGCAGACCGACGGCGGCGAGCGAGACGAGGATGAGCCGGAATTCAATGGGAAAGAAGCCCTGTTCGGCAGCGTATTTGAGCAGGAACGCCACACCGAAAAAGAGGATAATGATGCCGACCCGGACGACGAGATTGCCGCCGGTGAAGAAACCTTTGATGGCGTCGGTGATCCGATGGATATCGGTATCCCCGTCCGGAACAGACGACGGCGGGGGCGGTTTGTGCGGCGGTGATGCGGCGGCATGGGCAAGGGGCCGTGAAGATTCGGGCGCGGGACGGGATGACGGTGCAGCGGATTGTCGGGAAGGAGATGCGGAAGCGGGGGGTGGTGTTTTTTCTCTGATACGTTGAGACGATGCTGACGCCGGAGGCGGTCCGGAAGCAGATGCTGCGGGTTCCTGCGGTGGTTGTTCGGGGACCGGCGGCGGTGTTGCGGGTTGAGATGATGGAGACGGTACGGGACCGGATTCCGGCGGGACTGTTTCTCCCTGCACGTTCGCCCTGCGCCGTTCCTCCCGCCGGGATACTTCCGCTTCCGCCGCACGGACGGCGGTCATGTCCCTGATCCGGCGCTCCAGGTCTTCGACCCGCCTTTTGAGGTCGGCCACAGCAGCCGAAAGAAACCCGACCACCAGACCGGCCAGTCCGCCGCCGTCATCCATTGCCGCCGCGCCGAAAAAGGCACCGATAATTCCGAAAATGATGTAGAGGATCATGGCAGTCTCTTGTGAAGGCCTCTTATGCTGCAGTCATCTCCACCGTTCCCGCAGCGGTTGACCCGGCGCCGCCGGTCGGGTGGAGGGAAATAAGAATCCGGAAAAAGGAGCGCATTCCGCCGCCCGCACCGTCACCGGACGCGCCAGTCATCCTCCGGACCGGTGACTTCCCGGAGTCCGCTGATGTTCGATGCCACTTCCCGGGGCAGGCAGAGCAGATTGACGGAAACGATCGTGCCGAAGACGTTCTCCGGGTTACCGGTGAAGTTCTGCGGATTGAAAAGCGGCGGAAGATGCCACCAGAGCCGGTAGTCGAGTTCCTGAATCATCCGGATCAGTTCCGGCGACTTTTCCCGGCGGTCGTTCTCCACATACAGAACCGGCCGGAGACGCCGGATGGTTTCGCGGCCTCCCGCGATGACGTCCGCCTCCATTCCTTCCACATCCGCCTTGATCAGCCGGACCCGCGGCAGACTGAGTCCGTCGATGGTCTCCACCGGAACCAGTTCTCCGTTCTGCCGTCCGGTCATGGAGACGCCGCCGAAGTTGTAGGTCTGCTGATAATCAAAGACCGGAATCATGGTCCTTCCCGGCGTTTTTCCCAGGGCCGCCTGCCGGGTATGGACATTGGTCAGTTCGTTCAGGGCGACATTGGCACTGAGGATCTGATGGATGAACCGCTGGGGCTCATAGGCCACTACAGCGCCGGACGTGCCGACGGTCCGGGCCAGAAAGACGGTATGGGCCCCCAGATTGGCCCCGGCCTCGACGACCACATCCCCCGGGCGGATCAACTGGCGGAAGAGTTCCACTTCCCCCTCGGAAAATTCGCCGTAGAGATCGAGGGAGCGTCCCACATACCGGTCGTTCCGGAGATAGAGCATCATTCCGTGGCGGCATGGTTTCAGTCGTGTGATGTCTCCGCTGTGCAGGCTGGTGTTCATTTCGGTTTTCCTGTCTGCCGGTGATTCCGGTTCCGGATCGGCGGTCACGGGTTCTGTGTCCGGAGATACCGGACCGGAAGTATCCGGTTCCGCCGCTGTT
>JBEPXL010000611.1:0-2872 GCA_041641935.1 Desulfobacteraceae bacterium
CCCGGTCATCCACCACCAGCTGGTCTGCCTCGTGGGTGAGCAGATCACGGACGGCCCGCAGGCTGACGGTCAGTTCCTGGTGCAGGAGCATCGGCGCGGAGGTTCTGTGAAACCGGTTCTGGATGTTGTCCCACAGGTTCCGGAGAAATCCCATCTCCTTGATCAGCTTTTCCCGGTGAATTCCTTCCGCAGCCGTCCGGACAATGTAGCCGATGTGATTCTCCCGGAGGGTCAGGATCAGGTTCTTGAGCCGGGTCCGTTCCACTTCATCTTCGATCCTGCGGGAGACGCCCACATGATCCGAAGACGGCATCAGCACCAGAAACCGGCCCGGGAGGGAAATATGGGAGGTGACCCGTGACCCCTTGGTGCCGATGGGGGACTTGGCCACCTGCACCATGATTTCCTGACCTTCGGTCAGAAGATTTTCAATGTGCGTCTCCCGGTCCAGACTGGCGATGGGTGTCGTGTCCGGATCTTCATCCTCTTCCACCGGTGTGGTGTCGTCTTCGGGAAAGAGTGCTTCATAATCACTGAGGTTGTCGTACAGGACATCATCCACATAGATAAAGGCCGCCTGGTTCAGCCCGATATCCACAAAAGCGGCCTGCATCCCCGGCAGCACCCGCTGAACCCTTCCTTTATAGATATTGCCGGCGATATCCGAGCCGTCCCTCCGCTCGATAAAGAGTTCTGCAATGGTTCCACTCTCCAGCAGGGCCACACGTGTTTCATGGGCGCTGACGCTGATGATCAGTTTTTTATGCATAGCCTCCATCCGGTTTAGAGTTTGAGAACCATCGCATGCTGAATCGCTTCATCCGGCAGACCGAAGACTTCTTTGAGAAACACAGCAGGCCGCACCGACTGGCCGGGCGCGGCGCTGAGGGTGATTTCCAGTTCTCCGGGCGAAAGAAGCCGAATGGCCGATACCGCCATTTTCAGATCAATCTTCCGGACCTTTCCCTTGCGGCTGGTCCGGGTGAGGATCATCTCCGGGCGGTCATCAAAATCCGCCAGGACCGCCGCATCAAATGACCCGTCCCGCAGGGTTACCCGGTAGGTGTGGGTTTCGGGTGGTTTCCGGTTCGCTTTGGTGGGCGCAAGCACGCAGCCGTGGACCTGGAGTCCTTCCGGAAGTTCCCGGTCCAGCGGGGCGACGACACTGTCCGGCTTTACATGGCCGGGAACGGTCATATAAAAGGACTCGTTTCGGCTCGCCATGCCCACCGGAAGGGAATCGCTGAAGGCCACTTTGGGCATCGGGTGGAATCCCCCGGAATACTGCACCGGAATCCCGGCCCGGCGGATGGCCCGCAGAAAGATGTTGACCATCTCCAGATGGCCGAAAAAGCGGGCCTGCCCCTCTTTGGCATACGAGACCTGAAGCGTCTTGACGCCTCCCTCCTCTTCGCCGGCTGCCGGGGGAGCGGATTCTGCTGTTTCCGGCATCTCATACACCAGCGGGCGTACGGTTTCAAAATCGCAGACGCCGCATCCCTGGCAATCCCCGTCCCGGCAGTCGGGTGTCAGGGATTCCGCTACCGCCTTTTCCCATTCAGCCCGGAGATAGTCCTTCGTGACGCCGATGTCGATATGATCCCACGGCAGGGGTTCATCGGGTTCTCTTTCCCGGACCGTATAAAACGGCACATCGGTTCCGGTTTCCGCAAAGGCTTCCTGCCAGAGGTCATAGCGGAAATGGTCACTCCATCCGTCGAACCGGCATCCTCCGGCATAGGCGGCTGTCAGCAGCCGGGAAAGACGCCGGTCCCCCCGGGACCAGACCCCTTCCAGATGGCTGACCAGGGGCTGCTGCCATTTGAACTTGACCCGGCGAAGCCCGGAAAACTGTTCCCTGAGCCATTCAATCCGCTGCCGGGATTCTTCCAGCGTGAGTTGCGGAGACCACTGAAACGGGGTATGCGGTTTGGGAATAAAGGTGCCGACGCTGACATTGATTTTTCCCCGGCCCCCTTTGGGACGTTTGATCTGATCCAGTGTCCGGACCAGATCGACCATGGCCTGCAGGTCCGCCCTGGTTTCGGTGGGAAGCCCGATCATAAAGTAAAGCTTGACCACCTGCCACCCGGCGTGGAATGCTTCCTTTACCGTTTCGATAATATCGGCTTCGGTGATGTTCTTGTTGATCACATCCCGGAGACGCTGACTGCCTGCCTCGGGCGCGATGGTGAACCCCGTCTTCCGCACCTGCCGGATCAGTTCCATCAACGCCGGCGTCAGGGTGCCGGCCCGGAGGGACGGCAGGGAAACCGCCACCCGGTCGGCGGCGCAGCGGGCCATCAGCCGGGTCATCAGGGGCGCAATGGCATGGTAGTCTCCGGTGCTGAGGGACAGAAGCGACAGATCTTCATAGCCGGTGGCGGCCAGCGCCGATGCGGTCAGATCCAGGAGGCGCTCCGGAGCGCGTTCCCGCACAGGCCGGTAAATCATGCCGGCCTGACAGAACCGGCATCCCCGGGTACAGCCGCGGGCCACCTCCAGCCGGAGCCGGTCATGGACCGGTTTGCCGTATGGAATCACCGGCGCGTCCGGAAAGGGGGCTTCGTTGAGATCCGGAATCACGGTTCGTTCCACAGTGGTATAGTCTTCAAACCGGGGGAGAAGGGTCTGGCGTCCCTCGCTGTCGTACCGGGGTTCAAAAAAGGCGGGAATGTAGACGCCCCTGATCCGGGACCAGGCCCGCAGAAGGTCTTCCCGGCTTCCGCCGTCCGCCGCCCACTCAAGCCAGGCATCGGCCAGGTCGAGGATGACGGTTTCACCGTCCCCGATGACCATGGCGTCAAAGAAATCGGCCACCGGCTCCGGGTTGTTGGTGCAGGGGCCTCCGGCGATGACAACCGGATGGGTG
>JBEPXL010000612.1:0-2867 GCA_041641935.1 Desulfobacteraceae bacterium
CGCAACTTCGAGGTCGTCTATGATGCAGACCTGATTGCCAATCTGGAAGAGAAGCAGAAAGAAAACAAAATGGACCCCGACCGCCTGGAAAAGATCATCCGGGAATCCTTCCTGACCCGCGGCGGCAGAACCGTTGCAGCAAAAGTCCTCCAGCACAACTGATGCGGCAGGGCCTGCCGGCCCTCCGCCTGATCATTCCCTCCTGTCCGCCTGTCTAATTTCCTTCCGGTACTTCAGCCGGTTGTTCCGGTTCCGGCGCCGTCTCCCGGTGAAGATGGTATGCCAGGGCCGCCTTGATGAAGGCACGGAACAGCGGATGGGGGGTCATGGGCCGGGACTTGAATTCCGGATGGAACTGGCAGCCGAGAAACCAGGGATGATCCTTCAGTTCGACAATTTCCACCAGTTTGCCGTCCGGTGAAATACCGCTGAAGACCAGCCCGTGCCGGGAAAGTTCTTCTCTGTAGGCGTTGTTGAATTCATACCGGTGCCGGTGACGTTCGGAGATGTTTTCCTGCTCATAGGCACGGAAGGCGAATGAATCCTTTTCAATCCGGCAGGGATATGCTCCCAGGCGCATGGTCCCGCCCATTTCCGAGTGAATGTCCCGCTTCTGAATACTGTCGGTCTTTTCATCGTACCACTCGGCCATCAGGTAGATGACCGGATGGGGCGTATCCGCTTCAAACTCTCCGGAATGGGCATGTTCAAGACCCGCCACACTGCGCGCAAACTCGATCACCGCAATCTGCATGCCCAGGCAGATTCCGAAAAAGGGGATCTGCTCTGTCCGCGCATAGTGAACCGCTGCGATTTTACCGTCAATACCCCGTGAACCGAACCCGCCCGGAACCAGAATGCCGTCCGCCGGGGCCAGTATGTCCACACAGTTCTCCGGGGTAATCGTCTCCGAATCCACAAACATGAGCTTTACCCTGCAGCCGTTGGAGACGCCGCCGTGGGCCAGGGCTTCGTTGAGGCTTTTATAGGATTCGGTCAGTTCGACATATTTCCCGACAATGGCGATGGTGACTTCGTCTTCGGGAGACTTGAACCGGTGGACAAAATTTTCCCATTCTTCCAGCCGGGGCGCCCGGGTCCAGATGTGAAGTTTTTCCACAATCCGGTCATCGAGCCCTTCTCCATGAAACCCGAGGGGGACTTCATATATGCAGTCCACATCCTTTGCAGTGATCACCGATTCCTTGTCGATGTTGCAGAAGAGGGCGATTTTGGCCTTGATATCGTCGGAGAGGTTACCGGCGGTGCGGCAGAGAAGGATATCCGGCTGTATGCCGATGCTCCGGAGTTCCTTGACGCTGTGCTGGGTCGGTTTGGTTTTGACCTCTCCGGCGGTGGCGATGTAGGGAACCAGGGTGAGGTGGATGTAGAGGACATTCTCTTTGCCTGCGTCGGCCTTGAACTGCCGGATGGCTTCCAGAAAGGGGAGGCTTTCAATGTCACCGATGGTTCCGCCGATTTCCACGATGACGATATCGACTCCTTCGGAAACGAGCCGGATGCTGTCCTTGATTTCATCGGTGATGTGGGGAATCACCTGAACCGTGCCGCCGAGGTAGTCTCCCCGCCGTTCCTTGGTGATGACGGAGTGGTAGATCCGGCCGGTGGTGAAGTTGTTTTTCCGGTTCATGGAAGTACTGGTGAACCGCTCGTAGTGTCCGAGATCCAGATCCGATTCCGCGCCGTCGTCGGTGACGAAGACTTCGCCATGCTGAAACGGGTTCATGGTGCCGGGATCCACGTTGATGTAGGGGTCGAGCTTCTGGATGGTTACGGTCAGTCCCCGGGTTTCCAGAAGCGCGCCGATGGCCGCTGAGGCCAGACCTTTCCCCAGGGACGACAATACGCCGCCGGTGACAAAAATATACTTTGTGTTGGAAGCCATAACGAAACCTCTTTACCCAAAAGAGAGAGACCAGGTTCTTTGAAAACCTGGTCTCCCGGTTGTGAAATATGATTCTGCTGTAAATATTTAGCCTTAATTCATTGTAATCATGAGGTAATCAGTGTTGTCTTTCTGAAATATGCAAGTCCGGTACTTTTCTTGTGATGCATGGACAGCAGCCATGAATTGCCGTTTACAGATACATCTCGTTGTCCTGCCATTCCTTTTGAAGATCCTGCGCAGATTACAAACATGGCAGCATCCTCCTGGCCTGCAGTGAATGTTTTTATTCCTCAGCCGTTGTCGGATCGATCACCCTCCGGATGCGGGATATGCTGTTTGCCGGAAATCCTCCCTGTTCCGCATGTTTCTGGATGACCTCTTCACTCGGCGCAATGTAGACGCAGTAGATTTTATCGTCGGTGACATAACTCTCGACCCACTGGATTTCCGGCCCAATATCCTTGAGCACGCAGCAGGACTTTTCCGATATTCCCTGCAGATCCTGAGAGGAAAGATTCCCTGCGCCGGGGATTTCCCGTTCGATTAAAAATTTCGGCATATCGATTCTCCTTATTTTAGCGTTGTATTCACACATCAGGGCCTGTAGCTGTCTTTACGATGCAGAACCCGGCCTATTTCAATTTTATCGTCAATATATCAGACAGAATCCGATAATTTCCTGTTCTTGCTCTATAAGTCGGTTCAAAATTCGTCAGCTTTTCACATTGCTGATATGAGGAAAATTTTTCAGTTCGAGTATCTTCTGGTGTATCCGCTTTCTGGCAATATCGTCTATTTTCTTTAAATCCTGGATAGCGCTTTTTCTGATATAAATTTTCAATCGTTGAGATAATCAGAAAACGGGATACTCTCTTCGTCCCTGGTCGCTTTCAGGAGTTTTAAATCATCCATATCTTCCTGAGACATAATTTCAACACCTTCATTTTCCAGATGCTTC
>JBEPXL010000613.1:0-2866 GCA_041641935.1 Desulfobacteraceae bacterium
TGAATGCCGGAATCGCCAGGGGAATCTTCCGGAGCGAGGGGTTCCGGATGTCGATATAATCCTGCTGGGCCCGGCTGAGCACCGGCAGAAACAGGGTGATTGCCATTATGAACAGACCGATTTTCCAGCTGTTTTTCATTATTTTCGCCTCTGCTCTTCTGATTCAACGCTAATTCAGGCCGGACGGGGTAAAGACCAGGCCCAGCGTGTATCCGGTATACCCGCGGGGCAGCGGCGGAAACGGGTCGGATTTCATTACGGCACGGTAGGCCGAGTCGTCCAGATTTTTGTCTCCGGATCGTTTTTCAAACCAGATATCCGCGATGCGGCCGTTGGGCTGAATACTCACCCGGACGACACTCTGCAGTTTCCTGCCGCCCATGAGATGCTCGGAAAAAGCCCAGTTCTGTTCAATTTTGCTCCGGACCTGGGTTTTCCAGATGTCACTGATGGGGCCTGTCCTGCGGCCGGGCCGTCCGCCGCTGCTGCGGGCCCCCTCTGTCTGCGGTCCGGGCGCCGGAGACGGTGTGGCGCTGGCCACCTGCCGGGCCTGCTGCTGGGTTTCTTTGGCCACTTTCTCCCGGACCTGTTCAATGGCGTCCTTGATGGAATCCGAGCGAAGGGCTTCCGGCTGCACCACCCGATTGGTCTGTTTTTCCGGCTTTCGTGCCTGGGGGTTGATTCGTTTGACCGGCGGCTGCGGGGGTTCGTCCGGTTCCGCTTTCGCCACGGTCGGGGCAGGCTTGACCGGCGGATTCTCTTCGGGCGCATCTTCGATGACTACCTGCTCCCGGGGTGTCTCCGGAACAACTTCCGGCGCGGGGGCTGGTTCCGCAACCGGTTCGGGCGCGGGTTCGGGCTCCGGTGCCGGGGCAGGTTCCGGCTGCGGCGGCAGAACCGGTGCTTCCGATTCCACCACGACTTCCGAATCCTCTGCCGTAATCAGGGGCGGTTCCGCCGGTGCGGGAACGGCGGGTTCCGGTTCCACCGGGGCCGGCGCAGGCGCCGGTGCAAGGGAAACCATGGTGACATCAATGACCGAAGGGGAAAAATCCGCCCGCGGCGCCGGTTCCGGCATAAGGAAAAATGCTGCAAAGAAGACGATATGCAGGATCAGCGAGGCCGAAAAGGTCCACGCCATCCGGCGTGTGGAAACCTCTCCACCGTGCAGCAGCGATTCTGCAGGATTGTATATCTGTCCATCCATTCAAGACTGTTCTGTATTGTCAGGGTTTTGCTCTGTTCTGTTTATTCCCAGGGGATCAGTGACCATCCCCAGCCGCACAACGCCGGCGTTCTTGATTTCGGCCATCACCTGGACGGCCAGACCATAGGGGATATCCTTGTCGCCCCGGAAATAGACAGACCGGTCACTTCGATTCTCCAGTATTTTTATCAGTTTTTCCCGGAGAGAATCAAGCGTGACTTCCACATCATTAATAAAAACCTTGTTGTTCATATCAACGGTGACCATCAGCTGTTCCGTCTCGGATGTCGGCAGGGCTTTGGAAACCGCCTCCGGAAGCGATACATCGACCCCCTGGGTGATCATGGGGGCCGCAACCAACGTAATAATAAGCAGAACCAGCATCACGTCAACAAACGGCGTGACGTTGATTTCCGATAACAGTTGATCACTTTTGCTGTTCAGGGCCATTTATCATCTCCCTTTGGACGGCAGAATATCAATTTCGATGATGTTGAGGTAATCTGCTGCAAAACTCTGAAGCTCGGATTCGATCAGCCGGGTTTTATGCATGAAATAGTTGAACGCGATCACTGACGGGATGGCGACGGCCAGCCCGGCCGCGGTGGTGATCAGCGCCTCGGACATCCCCGGTGCGACAACTGCCAGATTGGCCGAACCCGTAATCCCGATGCTCTGGAATGCCTCCATGACCCCCCAGACAGTTCCGAAGAGGCCGATAAAGGGGGTAATGTTTCCGGCGGTTGCCAGAAACGGGATCATCTGGGTCATCCGTGTGACTTCCATATCGATGGCCCGGCGGAGGGTCCGCTGGACCGTCTCGAAGCTTGTAAACCGGTCCCCCAGGGATGGCCGGCCCAGATTCTCTTCCGGATTCTGCTGCTGGCCGATCTTTTTCAGTTCCAGATATCCGATACTGAAGACACGTGCCAGGGGGCTTCCCTCCAGTTCCTTTGCCTCTTTGTAGGCGACGGAAAGATCACGGCTCTCCCAGAAGACTTCCATAAAATAGTCCGACTCCTTGAAGGCGCGCCGGACATACAAAAATTTGACCAGAATAATTGCCCATGATGTCACCGAAAAAAAGAGAAGAATCAGCAGGACGAACTGAACAACCAGACCCGCCCTGCCGATGATTACAAAGTAATCAATACCTTCCGAACCTATCATATCCACTCCAGCATCCGTGTCATTATTTGAGACAGTTCTTTACACATTTAAAGTTTCCAAGCTATACGAACTGCGGTATGCTGTCAAGCAGTTTGATCAACAGCGGATTCCGGAATACGGCCCGCATCCCCCTTGCTCTTCACATCCGTTTTTTTGCTGACCGGAGAAAGAAAGGATGCTGCCGCCGTTCCGGTTTCCGCTGTTGATCTGATCCGATCTACCCTGTTTTCTGGAGGAACAATGGACAAAATTGCAAATCTTCTCTTTGAAGCCCGCATGCTGAAGCAACTTCCCCGCTCCGGCTACGCATTTCTCGGCGCCGGTCAGGAGTCGGTGGCGGAACATTCCTTTATGATCACCTTCATCGCCTATGTCATGTCCCGCATGAAACCTGAAGCCGATGCCCTGAAACTGGTCAACATGTGCCTGATCCACGACCTTCCCGAAGCCCGGACCGGTGATCTCAACTATGTTCACAAGCAGTATGTG
>JBEPXL010000614.1:0-2863 GCA_041641935.1 Desulfobacteraceae bacterium
CACACACCAGGGGTCCTCGCAGTGGAAGCAGGGAATAAAGATATAGGCCGCGCGGGGCCGGTTATTGATGTACTTCGGCCCGACGCTGATCACCTGGCCGAGCCGCGGGCCGACCGGCAGGGATTTATTGGCTTTGCACTGGATTTCACAGGCATGACATCCGATGCATTTTTTACTGTCCTGGAAAAGAAAGTATTTGCTCATTACGTAATAACCTCCGGCGTGTTGTTCAGTACCTGGAAAAAATTATAGTGAAGGAATCATCCTGTTTTGTAAAGGAAAAATTCAGTCATCAGCGCCCGCGTTTTCTGTTTCGGGAAATGGAAAATCCCGGACCAGTATCAGGCCGCCTTGCTGATGACGGATTTCCTGGCAATTTCCGGACAAGCTGTAGCAATTTTCATACCACGGACAGAAGATGCCTGGTCCGTTCGGAAGAAGGCAGGTTACGTTGATATTTCCAGTATTTTCTCGGACTAGTTCGGATTCGCAGGAAAGAGGGCCTGCCCGGTCGGAACCAATAATATAATGCAGAATCTGGCATTCTGCAAAAAAAATATTTCAGTGGAAGGGAAATGTTTCTATTGATTAAGTTGCTTGAAATAAAGGGGATAACAGTGTTTATTGGTAGTGTGCAGTAAAAAAACTGCAGAAAAACGGACGTTTTGCAGTGGCGGGCGGGTTTCGCGCCGTGACAATCTGTTTCCTGTGAAAATTTTTAAATCCCTGACATTCAGTCGGATGTGCCGGAGATAATGAGACAGGAATCTGAACGGGAAAGAAAAGGAACCTGTGGCACATGGATTGCATGAGAGGGTGCTGAAAAATTGCATCCTGTTTTGCACCCGGGTTCATGGTTTGGAAATGATGAATCTATATCAATTTACTACGAGAAAGGAGTGACTTCGGTGACGAAAACGAAATTTTTTATTGCAACAGGACTGATGGTGCTTTTGACCTTCGTTACAGTGGCGATGGCGCAGACCGGCGCAGAACTTACCTCTCCGGAAATGCCGGACCGAATGAGAACGGCCATTGAAAACAGCCTTGCGGATCCGGAAACCGCCGCCAAGACCCGTGAGGTGATTCCGGCCGGCGCAGAGCCCGGATTTTTAGGGATTCCCGGCGCACCGGATCCGAATATTTTCTACGGTCTTCTCTGGGCCATCTGGGTCGGCTGGATCTTTTCCACCGTCGGAGCCTTCGGCGGCATCATGGCCGGTGTTGGGCATATTACCATTTTCGGACTGGCCGACTATGCCCGGGGCTTCGGACCCAAGAACCCCGTCAACAACCTGATTACCGACTCCATCCGGGTGTCCAACCAGTGGCTGGTGGGGTTGAGCGGCATGATCTCCTCATTTAACTATTACCGTATGGGCCGGCTGGTGGCTCCGCTGGGGATCTGCCTCGCCATCGGCGGTGTCGGCGGTTCCTGGCTGATTCCCGAACTGACTGCCGGAAAGATTTCTCTCAAGGCATATATCGGGTATTTCGGCCTCATCGTCTTTGTGCTCGGTTTCTTCCTGGTCTATGAAATGACGCCGAAGGGTGCGGCCAGCAAGAAGTCGGCAAAGGCTGCCGCAAAGGCATTCGAAAAAGCCACCCGCGAAAAGACCGCTACCGCGGATCAGGGCGTCAAGATCATCGAGGGTTCCTATACCTACATGTGGATCGCGGTTGCCGCGGTGGTCGCATCAGCGCTCTGGATCAACCTGATCGATGTCGCCAAATGGGTCGCCTATGTTCTGGTACTGGTCGGATGGGGACTTACCTTCATGATCGGCAACATCCGGTTCACCTTCTTCGGACAGGAATTCCAGTTCAAGGCATACGTTCCCATGATCGGTGGTATCATCATTGCCGCGCTGGCCTCATTTCTCGGCGTCGGCGGCGGCTTTCTCTACGTGCCGTTCCTGACTTCCGTGGCCGGTCTGCCCATGTTTCTGGTCGCCGGCACCTCGGCCCTCTGCGTGCTGGTCGGCATGATCGTCTCCATCTTTTCCTACATGGTCGGAAAGGGTGTCGTCATCGCCTGGGGTCTGGTGGGGATGGAGCTGATCGGAATCTTCATCGGTTCCATGATCGGTCCGCGTACCTCCAAGTACATCCCGGAAAAGGTTCTGAAGATCCTCTTTATTGTCCTGGCCTTCTATGTGGGTCTCCGCTACACCACCAAGGGCTTCCTGGGATACTCCGTGGTACCGCCGTTCTGATACCGGAACCGGCTTTTACAGAGTAAAGCATTTTACGCAATGAACACGATGAGGGTGATCCGGAAACGGATCACCCTCTGAGGCATACCCAATGAACCCGATCGATACCATTTTGCTTACCCTGGATCCGCTGCTCATCATGCCGTACCGGATGTTCGACAATCCGATGGCGGGATGGTGGGTGGGGACGGCGTTGCTGGCGTTCTGGGCGGTCCTCATCGGAGAACTGACCCTGGCCTTCACCTATTTTGTGAATCGCAACGCCGTCTCGAAAAATCTGGAGGAGACGCTCTATTTTCATGAACAGTCCCTGAAGGCAAAACAGGCAGGAGACGAAGAGGCCTACGAAGGAATCAATAAACTGGCCAATGATTCCTACGGCAAATCCTTTTTCCTGATGATGGCCATGGGAATGGCATCCCTGTGGCCGGCGTTCTTCGCTGCCGCGTGGCTCGAAAAACGCTTCGGTGAGTTTGTCTTTACGCTGCCGCCCTGGGCAGGCGGCTTTGATCTGAATTTCATGGCCCCCTTCATTATGTATTATATCCTGATCCGCGTGGCGTACGGCAGAATCAGAAAATTCATACTGCCGTCGGGATCCGAACCGGCCTCCCGGGAACCGGAAGCGGCGGGTTGATCTGTTCCGG
>JBEPXL010000615.1:0-2853 GCA_041641935.1 Desulfobacteraceae bacterium
ATGTCAGCATATTGGCTTTTTCCGGCCTGGCCCTTTCACTGTCATAAATGAGGGCTTCGGCCTCGTCGAGATATTCCGCTCCGCCTTTCATCAGCGGCACAAACGGGAGCATGCAGAGCGGGCCTTCAGATACCACAGTCCGGGCGTCCATATCGTAAATTTTTACCAGTCGGTACTGGAACCGGATCTCCCGGTCCTGGTACTGATCCGTTGCCGATCCCGAAGGCCGGAGGAGCAGCACGCAGGTAAGCGCCTCCACGTTATGTTTGATCAGGTACCGGACGCGGTAATCGATCAGATTCAGCGGAACCGTCCGATTCCATTCGGTCTGAATCTCTACAATGATCAACTGCTCTCCGCCCTCGTGATCCGTCACCATGACCGGATAATCGCTGCGTTTCATGCTGACGGTTTCCTGGGGCAACGGCTCCATCAGCCGGCTTTTCTGAACCGGCAAATCCATCAGATAGCGGATAATTTCATCCCTGCACGAATCGATCAGAACTTTGGCTGCGATGTCATATTGCTGCATTGGCTGTACCGTTTTCTCCATCAGATAATATGGTTATCTTGTATTAAATTACCATCCCGGCACTCAAAAAACAATCGGGATATGCAGCTACCTCGCCGAATCCCACACCGCTTCCGCCAGCTTTTCCAGAACCGTATCCAGCCGTTCTTCCAGCAGATTGTCCAGACGCCGGTCCCCGCCGTCTCTGGCAAAGACACGGTTAATGAAGTCCCGGTCCAGCAACAGGCGGATTTCCCGCAACTGCGCACGGGCCAGGTCCCGGGGGCGGTTGACCACGAAGGCAAGGGCGGCAGATTCGTTGATGTTCTGCCGGATGAAGTCGGTAAAGCTCTCCAGATAATCCCGGGGCCGGTCATACGCGCCATAGATCTGCTCCCGGGCCAGATTAGTAAGGATCACGCGCATCACGGAACCAAGAGGCCTGATGCCTCGGTCAGTTGTTTCACATAGGGACGACCGTTGCAGGTTAAAATGACCATTCAAGGAAAATGTATACAAATCAAAAATCATTTGACACACTGCGGAACACATAATAGCAAATTACCTATTACTTTGTTGAGTTAAAAAAATCAGAGAGGAAAGATGACTGAATTTGTAAAACCCCTTGCGGAATGGTGTGCGGCAATCGTTGAAATTCTCGGGCTGGGAATCATTACCATTCTTTCGCTGTATGCCCTCGCATACGCCGTTTTCAGACTGATCAAAGGAGAGAAAGGGTCCTCCATTTTTCACGAAACACGAAATCGCCTGATCCTCGGTATCCTTATGGGGCTTGAGTTTCTGGTCGCGGCGGATATCATCAATACGGTTGCGGTGGAATTATCGCTTCACAGTGTAACCGTGCTGGCGATTATCGTCATCATCCGGACCTTCCTCAGCTTTGCGCTGGAAGTGGAAATGACCGGAAAATGGCCCTGGCAGCAGGATCCGCAGCATCGCAAGAAAAACAAGGAAGGAAGTCAGCAGGAAAGCAGGTAGTACAACCTGTGTCCGGATCAGGAGATTCAGCGGATCAGAGATGGAACTCTGGCCGCTTCAGGCCGGGGTTGCATCCTTCAGCAGAAAGCAGTCGGGCGCTGCTGCGCCATGCCAGACCGGCTCCGACAGACGTGCTGCCGCTTCGGCGATACAGAATCCCTTTCTTCCCGCACAAAAAATTGGCTCCTCTCACGGATTCACCCCGTACTCCTTGAGTTTCATCTGCAGGGTCCGGCGGCTGATGCCCAGGATTTCGGCGGTGCGGGTGCGGTTGCCGCCGGTGTCTTCGAGGGTGCGCAGAATCATTTCCTTTTCCATCTCCTTGAGGGATTTACCCGGCGTGAATGCGAAGTCTTCCGCCGGCTGCACGTCATCTTCCAGGTTCCGGATGGCGTCGGGAAGGTCTTCCGGCGTGATCATGTCTCCCCGGGCCAGAATTACGGCCCGCTCCACCGCGTTTTCCAGTTCCCGGACGTTTCCGGGCCAGGGATAGCGCATGAACAGATCCGTGACCCGGGGTACAATTCCCTTGATGAGCCGCCGGTTTTTTTCCGCATACTTTCTGAGGAAATAATCGGTCAGCAGCGGAATATCCTCCCGCCGGTCCCGCAGGGGCGGAATCTTCAGCGTCACCACGTTGAGCCGGTAATACAGGTCTTCCCGGAACCGCCCTTCCCCGATCTCCTCCTCCAGATGCCGGTTGGTAGCCGCAATCACCCGGATATCCACTGCCACCGTCCGGTTTCCGCCCAGCGGCTCGAATGACTGCTCCTGGAGTACCCGGAGGAGTTTGGGCTGGGTGGCGGCGGACATCTCCGCGATTTCGTCGAGAAAGATGGAACCGGTATGGGCCTGTTCAAAACGTCCCTGCTTGCGGGCCGTCGCCCCGGTAAACGCGCCTTTCTCATGGCCGAAAAGTTCGCTCTCCAGCAGGGTTTCGGGCAGGGCGGCACAGTTGACGGTGATAAACGGCTTGTCCCGCCGGGGACTGTTCTGGTGAATGGCGTTGGCGATCAGTTCCTTGCCGGTGCCGCTTTCGCCGAGGATCAGAACGGTGGCCTCGGTGGGGGCGACCAGAGAGATGGTCTCGAACAGCTTTTTCATGGGACCGCTTCGTCCGATAATGCTGGAAAAATCGAACTGATCCCCGATCCGCTCCCTGAGGTAGCGGTTTTCCTGTTCCAGCTGGCGGAAGTGGAGGGCCTTGTCCACCAGAATCTTCAATTCATCGATATCCAGTGGTTTGGTCAGATAATCATAGGCCCCTGATTTGAGGGCATCCACGGCAGTTCCCACAGAGGCGTAGGCGGTCATGATGATCACGGGAATATCCGGGCTGATCT
>JBEPXL010000616.1:0-2842 GCA_041641935.1 Desulfobacteraceae bacterium
CCTTGTGCCGACATGAGGAGACCGGTTTACCGAATCCGGTTCTGAATGTCTGCCCACTTTGCATGTGAGGAGAATGCGCAATGTCTGAAGAAAAAAAAGAACCGGGCCAGAAGAGTGCGGAACAGGTGGCCAGAGACTATGCCTCTGTCCAGAAGCACCAGACCGGACCCCGGTTGCCGAAAATCGATTTTTCCATGTTTATCTTCTCTCTCAACTCGTCGGTTCTGGTCAACCTGGGGATTCTGGAAGAGCCGGGAACCGGCCGGAAAGAAAAAAATCTGCCCGTCGCCAAGCAGACCATCGATATTCTGGCGATGCTGGAAGAGAAGACCCGGGGAAACCTGGAAAAGGAAGAAAGCGATATGCTCAAACATATTCTGTATGATTTGAGACTTTTGTATGTAAAAGAAATACAGTAACCAACCCATGCAGCGGGCCGGAAGGCGCCGCGGTACTTCCAAGTGGAAGGAGGAATACATTTTATGATTGGAACCAGCAGATACCGGACAGGTCATTCCCTGCCGGGCTACATAATCCTTGCCATCTTCATCGGAATTCTGGGATTTACCGGCATCCATTCGACTGTCGAGGCCAGAACGACCCCGCAGAATTTCACCGGCATTGCTTCGGATGTGAGTCCTTCCGTGGTCAATATCCGGACAGAAAAGGTGGTCCAGGGCGGCGGGCGCGTATTCCGCCATTTCGGCCGCAATCCCTTCGGTGGCGGCGAACAGGATCCCTATGATTTTTTTGAACGCTTTTTCGGCGGTGGTGACCCGCAGCAGGAGTTCCGGCAGCGAAGTCTCGGCTCCGGCTTTATCATCGACGAAGAGGGGTTCATCGTCACCAACAACCACGTCATTGAAGGGGCCGACGAGATTCAGGTCCGGCTGGTCAACGGAAACGAATACGATGCCGAAATCGTCGGACGGGATCCCAATACGGATATCGCCCTGATCAAGGTCAAGGCCGATGAACCGCTCCCGGCGGCCGTACTGGGTGATTCCGAAGCAATGGAAATCGGTCAGTGGGTTGTGGCCATCGGAAATCCCTTCGGTCTGGAGCATACGGTCACCGCCGGTATCGTCAGTGCCAAGGGACGGGTCATCGGCTCCGGACCCTATGATGATTTTATCCAGACCGATGCCTCCATTAACCCCGGCAACAGCGGCGGTCCGCTGATCAATATGGACGGCAGGGTCATCGGAATCAACACGGCCATTATCGCCAGCGGACAGGGAATCGGTTTTGCCGTTCCCATCAATCTGGTCAAAGGAATCGTCGATCAGCTCCGGGAAAGCGGTGAAGTGACCCGGGGATGGCTCGGTGTCGCCATTCAGGATCTGACCCCTGAAATTGCTGAATACTACGGCATTGACGAAGAAAAAGGCGTACTGGTCACAGAGGTGTTCGAGGGAGACCCGGCGGACAGAGCCGGCGTCAATGCCGGTGACGCGATCCTGTCCGTAAACGGGAAACAGGTTGAAACCACCCGGGATCTGACCCGCCGGATTGCCGCCCTGCAGGTCGGGGAAAGTGCGGAAATCGAGATCCTGCGGGACGGGAAACGAAGAACCCTCACCGTGACCATTGCCAAGCGTGAAGATGAACGGATCGCTTCCCGCAGAGGAGGCGGCCAGGGCGATGAGAAACGACAGGACGATCTGGGGATACAGGTATCGGAAATCTCCCCCGAGATTTCCCGCCGTTTCAATATTCCCAAGGAAGAAGGTGTGATTGTCACCGATGTGGCTTCCGGCAGCAAGGGAGCAGAGGCCGGTATCATGACCGGGGACATCATCAAGGAGATCAACCACAAAACGATTGCATCGGTCAGCGACTATCATGACATTGTGGAAGATGTCGAGTCCGGTGATACAATCCGGATGTTCATCCGCCGGATCAACCGCGGATTCCTGGTGGTCAAGATTGAAAAGTAACTAACCGGCGGACAGGCAGAATGTCCTTTGAAGACAGGGGAGGCGATCACGGATTCACCCTCTCCTGTCTTTTTTTATGGCATTTCCCTGTCCGAGAACATTCAGCGAGTAGCGAATAGAAAATGATGGATTCTGATCTGCTGCAGACAGGGCCGGGATGGCTGCGCATCCATACCCCGGCCAAGCTCAACCTCTTTCTTGCGGTAACCGGTCGGCGCCCGGACGGCTATCACGATCTGTTGAGTCTGATGTGCCCGGTTTCCCTCTTCGATACCCTTTCCCTGTCATTCGGTGGCAGCCGCGTTTCCCTTTCCTGTGCCCACCCTCTGATTCCCGAAGATGAAACCAATCTGGCCTGGCGGGCGGCGGCACTCTTTTTTGACCGGACCGGCATTGGAGACGGTGTTTCCATTGATCTTGAAAAACGGATTCCGGTCGGGGCCGGCCTCGGCGGGGGAAGCAGTGATGCCGCAGCGGTTCTGAGCGGGCTCAATCAATATTACGGGGCTCCCCTCCCCCGGAACATCCTGATGGAGATGGCTCTGTCCCTGGGGGCGGACGTTCCCTTTTTTCTGTTCGGTGGACCGGCCCTGGCAACCGGGGTTGGCGAAAAGCTCTCGCCCTGGTCCGGCCTGCCCTCCCTGTCCGCCCTTCTCATCGCCTTTGATTTCTCTGTTTCGACGGCGGAAGTGTATAAAAATCTGAATTTGGGATTGACAAAATGTGAAAAAATCAATAAAGATTACCCCCTTGAAAACAGGAAATTCGATGTAATGCGTCATTTGTGCAACGACTTGGAAACAGTCACCGCATCGAAGTATCCCGATATTTCTGCAGCAAAAAAGGCACTGATGGATCATGGCGCCGAGGGCGCACTGATGTCCGGAAGCGGACCGACGGTG
>JBEPXL010000617.1:0-2841 GCA_041641935.1 Desulfobacteraceae bacterium
TATGAAGATCAGGAACCGGATATCTATGCCGCCCCCGGGGACGGCCGATCAGGAAAGCGCGAAAATCGCCGTATTGACAAGCTGAACCGGCGGATTACGATTCTTGCCATTCTGCTGCCCCTTCTGCTGGCGGCCATGGCGGCCGCTGCCTATCTGGAACTGCAGAAACGGCTGCAAACCGTGCAGGTGACCGGCGTTGCCGAGGCCGAAGCCGTTGCGGCGTCACTGGAATCGAAGCTGACGGAACTGAACACCCAGTACGAGGCCCTGAAGCAGTCCATGGAAGAGCAGGAAGAGCCGATGACCGAGGCATTTCTGGTCTTTGAGCGGACCACCGCCAGCCTGCGGGAGGAACTGGCTTCGGTAAAGGAGGGCATCGATCAGCTGGCCGAAACCAAGCTCGACCGGTCGGTGCTGCAGGAAGAGCTGAATCCGGAGATCGAGAAAATCAACGAATCGATTGAAACAGCGGTGGTACAGGTCCAGGAGACGGTGGCCCCGGTGCAGGAGGCGATGGAAACCCTCCGGCTGGAACTGGCGGCCCAGGATGAACGGGTGGCCACGGAACTGATTACCCTGACCGAGGGGCTGGCGACGACCCGGGGGGAAATCAACGCCGTCATCAGCGAACTGAACAAGACCAAGGCGGACCTGGTGGATGTGCTGGAAGATACCGTCACCCGGAAGACCCTCGATGCCGCCATTACGGTCCAGACCAAGCCCTACCAGAGCCGGATCAATTCCCTGAGCCGCCAGATCAGTGAAAACGACCGGACCCTGCGCACCCTCAACCGGAAAATCGCGGATGTGGAAACCCTTGCCCGCTCCCTCGCCCGGCGGCGGGAGCCTATGGGAACCCCCGCCCCCGGCACGGTGATCGAGCAGGATATTCAGTAATCCCCCGCAGGGACGACGTCTCCTATCCCTGCCCCTGCTGCTTCAGAAAGGCTTCGATCCGGGCAATATCCGCCGGCACATCGACCGACGGGGAATCCCGGTCGGTCACCACGACCCGGATCCGGCAGCCGTGTTCCAGTGCCCGAAGCTGCTCCAGTTTCTCCACCGCCTCCAGACGACCTGTCGGGAGGGTCCGGAACCGTTCCAGAAATTCCCGCGTGTAGGCGTAAATCCCCAGGTGTTTGTAGGTGTCGAAGACCGTCTCCGGATCACGGCCGAAGGGTATGGGAGACCGGGAAAAGTAGAGCGCCGTTCCCGAAGCATCGAAGACGACCTTTACATCGTTGGGATCCCCGATCCGTTCAGGCCGGTCAATCCGGACCGCCAGGGTGCTCATTTCCGGGGCCGGGTTCTCCAGGAGCGGTTCCACCACCTGGTCGAGACAGTGCGGATCGAGGACCGGCTGGTCTCCCTGCACATTGACCAGGATGTCGTCGGGGGCCAGTCCCATCCGTGCGGCGGCGTCGGCGACCCGGTCGCTTCCGGTCCGGTTGTCGGCCCCGGTCATCACGACCGCCCCTCCGAAGCCCTCCACCGCCTCCCGGATCCGCTCGTCATCGGTGGCGATGCGGACATCGGTAATCCGTCCGGCCCGGGCCGCGCATTCATATACGCGGCGGATCATCGGTTTTCCCGCAATGGGGGCCAGGGGTTTGCCCGGAAAGCGGGAAGCCCCGTACCGGGCCGGAATCATGACAATGACGCGTCGTTTCTGCTCTGGTTTCATAGCCTATTTCTTTATGTTGATGACAGCGCTCTTGTAATAGGTAATATCGAAGGCATCGGAATACTCCCGCAGGGATTCGGTGGCGCCCAGCAGCAGAATGCCGCCGGGTCTGAGTACCGAGGCCAGCTTGGCGAAAAGCTCCCGCTTGAAACTGTCGGCAAAGTAGATGGAGACGTACCGGCAGAGGATCATGTCAAAGGGCGGGAAGCTCACGAAACTGTGCTGGAGATTGAACTTTTTGAAGAGAACCCGGCGGCGGAGGGCCGGGGCGAACTCCCACCGGTTTCCCTTCGGGGTAAAATACTTCACCTTCCGGTCCGGCGGAAGCCCCCGGCTGATGGCGATGGAATCATAGGTTCCCCGGACGGCCCCGGCGAGGGCCGAGGTGGAGATGTCGGTGGCCAGCACCTCGATCCGGTCGCTGTAGTAGGTGAGCCCCCGGCGCGTCAGTGTCTCGTCCAGGAGCATCATCAGGGAATAGATCTCCTGTCCGGTGGAGGCCGCCGCGGACCATACTGCGGCATGACCGTTTTCGGCGGCCCGGTCGATGAGCAGGGGAATCCCCTGCTCTTCCATGTACTCCCAGGCGCTCCGGTCCCGGAACCAGGAGGTTTCATTGGTGGTCATGGCATCGACGATCCGGTCTTTGAGCTGACCGGTATAGTCGGTCCGGGCCAGATAGTGAAACTCCTGAAACGAACGGCAGCCGGTCTCCTCGACCAGATCCGAAAGCCGGGACTCGATCAGGTATTCCTTGTCCCGGTCCAGATGTATACCGCAGTGTTCTTCGATATACATCTTCATCAGGACATATTCCGGCGGTGTAATCTTCAACATTACCGTACCCGCTTCAGGACCGAAACGATCCGGTCGGCCATCTGGCTGAGGGGGACAATGGCATCGGCACGGTCCGCCTCCACCACCGCGCCGGGCATCCCCCACACCACACTGCTCGGCTGGTCCTGGACAAGGGAATAACCGCCCTTCCGGTGAATGGCGCTCACCCCGGCCAGGCCGTCATTGCCCATACCCGTCAGGATCACCGTCAGGACATTGCCGCCGTAGATCATGGCGATGGATCGGAAGAGGATGTCCACGGCGGGGCGGCAGCTGTTCACCGGCGGGGAATCGATCAGCCCGATGACCACATCCCCCGA
>JBEPXL010000618.1:0-2840 GCA_041641935.1 Desulfobacteraceae bacterium
CGGTAAGTCCTTCCGCGGACCATCCGGCTCACTCTTCCAGTTCCTGCCGCAGACGGATACCGTACTTTTTCATCCGGTTCCAGACCGTCACCCGGGAAACCCCCAGAATGCGGGCCGCTTCAGAACGGTTTCCGCCGCTCTGCTCCAGGGCCGCGACCAGCCGCCGTTTCTCCGTTTCTTCCTTACTTTCACCGGATAGTTCCCGGGTCCGCTTTTCCTGTTGCGGTGTCCTCTCTTTTTCCGCCGCCGCAATCGTCGGCGGAAAGTGGTGCGGCTGAATTTCCGACGCCCGGCATGCCACAAAGGCATATTCGAAGGCGCTTTTCAGCTCCCGCACGTTTCCCGGCCAGGAACAGGTCATCAGCCGGTCCATGGCCGTCCGGGAAATTCCTTCGATCTTCTTTCCGCTTTTGAGCTGAATCCTGCGGAAGAAAAAATCGGCCAGCACGGGAATGTCCTCCACCCGCTCCCGCAGCGGCGGAACCTGGACGGGAATCACATTGATCCGGTAGTAGAGGTCTTCCCGGAATTCCCCCCGCCGCACCAGATCGGCCAGATCCCGGTTGGTGGCCGAGATGACCCGCACATCCACGGGAATGGACCGGTTGTCCCCCACCCGCTCGATCACCTTCTCTTCCAGCACCCGCAGCAGTTTCACCTGGGTCGCCAGCGGCAGATCGCCGATTTCATCCAGAAAAATATCACCGCCCCGGGCCGCCTCGAACCGGCCCTCCCGGCTCCGGTAGGCCCCCGTGAACGCGCCCTTGACATGGCCGAAGAGTTCACTTTCCAGCAGGGATTCATTCAGGGCCGCGCAGTTGACCTTTATAAAGGGACGCTCTCTCCCCGCAGCGACTTCATGGATCGCCCGGGCCACCAGTTCCTTGCCGGTTCCGCTCTCGCCGAAGATGATCACCGGCGCGTCGGTTCCGCCGGTGTTGGCGATCAGGTCAAAGACCCGCTGCATGGCAGGGGAGCTCCCGATAATGCCGTGAAATGCCTCGGCCCGCAGGAGATCCCGGCGAAAGGCCTCGATCTGGATATCCTTTTCCACCAGTTCGGAGATATCGGTCATGGTCTCCACCGCTCCCAGGATCTGTCCGTCCCGGTCCCGGAGCAGGGAAGCGTTTTTCAGCACATGGACGGGCCGCCGGTCTTTCCGGGTGAAGGTGCACCGCCGCCCTTTCATGGCGCCGGTCTTGAACAGGACGCACCAGTGCTCCCCCTTCCGCTCCAGGGCGACTTCACAGGTGTTGCAGTTGAGAACGGTGCAGGGTTTTCCGACGATCTCATCCCGTTCATAGCCGGTCATTTCGATCATGGCCCGGTTGACGGAGATGATGGTGCCGCCTTTGTCCACGATCATGATCCCGTCCTGAATCGTATCCACCACTGTTTTCCAGTAGCTGTTCAGCTCCTGTTCAAACACCGCTGCCCTCCCTGTTCATTTTAAACAGTTGTTAAGGGTTTATGCTTAACACTTCTCCCCTGCCTTAACAAGAGATTTTTCCAGTTACTCCTGCAGAAGAATTTTCATCGTTTCAACCGACTGAAATATCATCTGTTTAACTGCGTAGAAAAACATCGCCCACAGGAACATCACGCTGGCATTCCCATTGCATTACTGTCTCCTGAATGGAGGAAACCGTGACACAGAAACCGGACCATATTCTCGATCTGCGCGGCGGCGTGGCCCCGTTTTCCCTGCTGATGATCTCCCGGACCTTCCGGGAAATGGCCGACGGGGAGGTGCTGGAAATCCACGGCTGCGACCGGGAACTGCGGTCGGACCTGTTCCGGATACTGCCGCCCCTCTCCTGGCGGCTGATCGGAGAGGACGGACCTCCACTCCATCGCATTCAACTGAAGAAACATCAGAATAACTGAAACCCGAATATGACTATGTTCAGGAAGGAGCAGACAAGATGACAACTCCCTTGCGTGTACTGGTAATCGGCGGCGTCGCGACCGGCCCCAAAACAGCGTCCCGTCTCAAACGGCTCATGCCCGAAGCGGAGGTGACCCTGATCGACCGGGACGACATCGTCTCCTACGGCGCCTGCGGGCTGCCCTATTATGTGGAAGGACTTTTTTCGGATATCGACACCCTGATCCAGACGCCGGTGGGGGTTCCCCGGAATGCCGGTTTTTTTGCCAAGGCCAAGGGCTTCAAGGTGCTGACCCGGACCGAAGCGATCCGGATCGACCGGTCCGCCCGAACCGTTCAGGTCCGGAACCTCGATTCCGGCGAAGAACAGGAGATGGGGTATGACAAACTGGTACTCGCCCTGGGCGGTCATCCGTTCCGTCCCCCGATTCCCGGCCTGGATCTGAAAAACATCTGGTCCATGACCCATCCCCGCCATGCCGAAAGCATGGTCCGGGAGATCGAGGCACAGGGACTGAAAAAGGCGGTGCTGGTCGGGGCCGGCTTCATCGGCATTGAAATGGCCGAAGCCCTGGTGGAACGGGGCCTGGATGTGACCATTGTGGAGATGATGGATCAGATCATGCCGGGCATCCTGGATAAGGACATCGCCACATTCGCGGCCAAGCATCTGCGGAAAAAAGGCGTCAGACTGGCCCTGGGGGAACGGGTCACCGGTATCGGCGGCGAGGAAAAGGCCACTTCGGTCATTACGGACAAAAACACCTTTGATGCCGATCTGGTGCTGATTGCCGTGGGAACCCGTCCCAATGACCAGATGGCCCGGGAGGCGGGGATCACCTGCGCCGAAAAGGGCGGTATCCTCATCAACGAATACTGCCAGACCAATGACCCGGATATCTACGCGGGCGGCGACTGCACCGTCAACCATTACTACGGCGGATACGCGGGC
>JBEPXL010000619.1:0-2839 GCA_041641935.1 Desulfobacteraceae bacterium
ACCACCGGTTTCGGACCGGTTCAGGGTTTTCATGTCCCCGCGGATGATGGTGATCCGGTCGGCCATGCCGTTGGCGGCGACGTTGGCCGCGGCAAGGGCTGCCAGGGATTCCTGGATTTCCACGCCAAAGATCCGGAAGGACGGGTTCCGGGAGGCCAGAATCAGAGGAATGATGCCGCAGCCGGTTCCCAGGTCCAGCACCACCGGCCCCGGATACTGTACGGCCTGATGGGCCAGCAGAACCGCGTCGATGGAAAACCGGTATCCGCCGCGTTCCTGCCGGACCTGCAGCCGGCCGTTTAAAAAGGTGTCTTCGGTGATGCGGAAGGCATCAGACATCTCCGACCCGGAACCGGATATCGCCGACCAGGGGGCGTTCCAGTGCGCCGTTGACATTCCGGATGATTTCCTTTTTCAGAAACTGGAGATGCTGAATCCAGGTCGGGCTGGTGACATGGACGATCAGCAGATGCCCCTTGAAGGCGGCCGGTCTTGCGTTTTCCGCAATGGCCGGGCCGACGGCCTCGGGCCACAGATGCCATATCCGGACCAGTTCCCCGTCGGCCTCCTGCCGGTACGACGCCAGGGTCTGACCGAGAAGATCACTGATATGCAGAAAATTTTTCATTTTTTCCCGTTTAGTGCCCATAGCCCCAACTCTACCGGCGGGCGGTGCGGCTGTCAAGCAGAACCCCTCTGCCGCGCCGGATACTTACCGTTAACTCACGGTTTTTTCTTGACTTCCCGGAGCATGTTACCTACTATTTAGGCATTATCCGCAAGCCCGTTCTGTCGTTTGATCAACAACCTGCAATTCTCTTTCGCGTCGATATGGTTCTTTTGCGGTTTGCCGGGGCTGCCGGATTGTACAGAAAAGCCAGCGGATTCTGAAGCGGACGCAACAGCAGTCTGGCTATCGCAAACTGACAAGTATACTGTATCATACTGCAGACCGGCGGCGCCATGACAGCGCAAACTTGTGTCTCTATTCCGGCTTTTCAGGCCGTAATCTTTTCTATAACCCCTGATCAGAAAACAGGGCGTAATCAGGAACAGGATATATGAACTGGGATTGGGAAAAATTAAAGGAACAACAACGAAAGCGGGGGGGGGACATTCCACCGAACATGGAAGATTTCATCAAAACAATAAACAATTTCCGGTTGCCGGGTGGACCCTTCCTCATCATTTTGCTTCTGCTCGTTCTGCTGGCATCCACCATGTTTTATACCGTCAAACCCAGTGAGGTCGGTGTGGTCCAGTTTTTCGGCCGGTATGTCCGGACGACACAGCCGGGGCTTCATTTTAAACTGCCGGCCGGCATCGAAACGGTCCGGAAGGTCAATGTCCGCCGCATCCGGACCGAGGAGTTCGATGCCCGGGCGGTCAGCAACCGAAGCGGCCGGCTGCCCGGTTCCAACAGCAATGCAACGCTGATGCTGACGGGAGACCTGAACGTGGGGCTGGTTCCCTGGATTGTCCAGTACCGGATCAAGGATCCGTACAACTATCTCTTCAAGGTACGCGATCCTCAGCGGCTTCTTCGGGATATGTCCGAGGCGACCATGCGGCTGGTGGTGGGGGACCGGAGTATCGATGAGGTCATCAGCAAGCGGGACGAAATCGCCCTTGAAGCACAGGACTATCTTCAGAAGGAACTGGATCAGGCCGATACCGGTATTCATATCGTAACGGTGGAAATGAAGAAGACCGATGTGCCGGAGCCGGTTCAGCCTTCCCTCAATGAGGTGAACCAGGCGACCCAGGAAAAAGAACAGATGATCTACCAGGCCAGAGAGGACTACAACAAGGCCATTCCCGCCGCCAGAGGCGAGGCCGACCGGACCATCCGGACTGCCGAGGGATATGCCATGGAACGGGTCCAGCAGGCGAAAGGGGATGCCGCACGGTTCCAGTCCATTTATGCAGAATACCGCAAGGCCGAGGACGTGACCCGGCGGCGGCTGTACCTGGAGATGATCAATGATCTCTTTCCCAAACTGGACCAGAAGTATATTGTAGACAGCGAACAGAAAAACCTGCTTCCCCTGCTCAACCTGGGGAAAGAAAAAGGTGGCATACAATGAAGGCAAAAGGAATCGCAGTCGGGGTGCTGGTGCTGATTGCCCTGATTATCGGATACTCGTCCGCCTATGTGGTCGATGAGACCGAACAGGTGGTGGTGACCCAGTTCGGACGGATTGTCGGGGAACCGAAAATGACGCCGGGGCTGAAGTTCAAGGTGCCGTTCATCCAGCAGGCCCAGTATTTCCCGAAAAACCTTCTCCAGTGGGACGGCGATCCCGGTCAGATTCCCACCAAGGAGAAGACCTACATCTGGGTGGATGCCTTCGCCCGCTGGAAGATTGTGGACCCGGTCAAGTTTCTGCAGTCCGTCAATGACGTATTCAATGCCATTGGCCGGCTGAATGACATTATCGATCCTGCGGTGCGGAACTTTATCACGTCCAACCGGCTGATCGAAACGGTACGCAAGAGCAACCGCTCCCTTGACCTGATGGAAATCAACAACATCAGCCTGGAGGACATCCGGAAGGATGAAGGGCTGGAAACCGACTACACCATCAAAATGGGCCGGGAAAAGATTACCAATGCGATTCTGAAGCAGGCCCAGCCGAAGCTCGACAAGTTCGGCATCGAACTGGTGGACGTGAAGTTCAAGCGGATCAACTATGTCGATACGGTACGCAAATCGGTCTACAACCGGATGATTGCCGAACGGAAGCAGATTGCCGAGAAGTTCCGCTCGGAAGGAAGAGGGGAGGCCCGGAAAATCCAGGGGCAGAAAGAACGGGATCTGAAGGAGATTCAGTCCGAT
>JBEPXL010000620.1:0-2835 GCA_041641935.1 Desulfobacteraceae bacterium
GGCGCATTCGATCTCGAATTCATTTTCTCCGTCCCGCAGGTCGGCCAGATAATTGAAGTAGACATTCCGTCCGGGACGCCGCAGCACTTTTTCGCCGTTGATGGTCAGATTCTGTACCCCGCCATCGTCCCGGACGTTGCCCTGCAGATAGACCCGGTCCAGAAAGACGGTCCTTTTTTCATTCCAGCCCTGGACCTCCAGCGTCGGGGGGGTCGTGTCGGGGAGGAGGCTGTCCGCCACGGAAAGGGTTGTTTCCGGCGAAGGCGGAACTTCCGTCCGCTGCTCATCCAGTCGGGCGGTCAGTTCGGAAATCGCCGGCACTTCCGCATTCCCGGACCGGATGATCACGAACTGCCCGCCTTCGTCCATCGGCGTCCGCAGGCGTCCGACCGTAGGACGCTGCCCCCCGATTTCCGATACCGGTTTCCAGACATGAGACAGCACCAGGTTTTCCAGGTCCATCACCAGATTCCGGTTTTCGGTCAGGGCCTTGAGCAGATAATAGGCAAACAGGCTGTGGCCGTCCCGCCCCCCGTCGGCCACCGGTTCATTGCCGCCCGAGGTGATCACCTGCCGGGACTTCCGGTAGGCCAGTTCCAGGGCCCGTTTCTGGTAGTTCACATCCCGGGGCGCCAGAGATGACACACCGCCCCGGGTCAGGCTGCCGCTGTAGCAGGAATCGGAAATGACCAGAATATTCCGCGCCTTTACCTTTTCCGCGCTGAGAATATCACGGATGGTCGAATTGGTGATCCAGGTGGTCGGATCCTTCATCGCCCCTTCGGACGGAACCCAGTAGCCGTCCTCCACCAGATCGTCGATCTGGCCGTGACCGGCATAGTAGACCAGCAGGGCGTCATTTTCCTGCAGCCCTGCAGCCAGATGGCGCAGGTCCGTTATGATGGCGCTCCGGGTCGCCTCCCGGTCCCGCCGCAGGAAGACATTCGTCGCCGGAAAACCGTACTGCCCGATCAGAATCTCCCGCACGGCCACGGCATCGTTGACGGCGGTCTGGAGCCGGGGCCACTGTACATAGTCATTGATGCCGATGATCAGGGCATAATACCGGGTTCTGTCCACATAGGGCCGGACGTAATGATTTTTGAACATGGTGGGGGTAATATTGCCGCCGCGCAGGTTGGTACTGGCCAGTAGCGGTGAATCGGACGGAGCGGGTTCCGGTTCCGATGTTTCCCTGATGCGCGACATTCCCCGGAAAAGGGGAGGGGAGAGATCGGTCACCGTAGCGGAGAATCCATCGAGCGCTGCGAGAAGGCGGTCCGTGGCGGCGGTTCCGGCAGACGGCGTTTCCAGGCGGGCGCGGGTTTCATTCCCGGCCCGGTCCCGGGCGGTCACCACAGCTTCGGTTCCCGCTGCGATCTGAACTGTATGATCCAGCCGCGTCTCCGGTGCGGTTCCCTGCCAGACCGGTTGCTCGTTGACCTGGATGGCCGTGATACCGGCGGTGTCATAGGCATATCCCCGGAGCTGATACGCGCCGGGGATGTCCGGATGGCGGGTCAGGGCATCGATGTTCAGGATGGGACCGGCCCGGTCGCAATGGACCGTCATCGAATGACGGGCGGATTTGCCGGCCAGATCCACGGCATCGACCGTCACGGTGTTTTCTCCCGGACGGAGCTGTACATCGGCTGTAAAGGTGATTTCCGGGGCCGACAGGTCAACCCGCACCGGTGAGCCATTCACCTGAACGGACCGGACAAAGGTGTCATCGGTGGCCGTTCCGGTGACCGTAATGTCAAGACGATTGGTGAGGGTATCCGGAGAAGGGGTGGAGAGGGCAATGGCGGGCGGGGCTTTGTCGGCGTCTTTCTGGTCAATCCATCGCTGCCGTGCCCGGTCCAGATAGAAGGCGGCCCGGGCCGACGCTTCGGTGGACAGGGAGGTTTCCAGTTCCCGGATCGCTGCTTCATAGCGGTTCTGATAGAAAAGGGCGACACCCAGTTCCCGGTGGGGAAAGTAGTCCACAAAATGCATGCCGTAGGTTCTGGCCCGGCGGACATCGGCGTCCCGCTGTTCAATGGCGGTGCGGAAATCCGCTGCCGCCTCCTGCCAGAAATCGCCATC
Organism: Desulfobacteraceae bacterium; assembly: GCA_041641935.1. Taxonomy (GTDB): domain Bacteria; phylum Desulfobacterota; class Desulfobacteria; order Desulfobacterales; family Desulfococcaceae; genus JBEPXL01. The sequence goes on from JBEPXL010000620.1 coordinate 2,089, forward strand.
GGCATAGGAGACGCCCCGTTCGTAATAGTTCCACCACCGGTGGCGGAACAGGCCGTCAGTGACGCCGTACACCTGCCCGTTCTTCTCCTTCGGCGCCGAACCGGTGGGGCCCCGGCAGGCGGAGAGGCTGATGAGAACAGACAGAAGAATCAGGAATATACAGACGAAATGATGCTGGTTGCGTGACATAGGCGGTCTCCCTGTGGCAAGCAAATGGCAATCGGAGGCTTGCATGGTCATGGATTGGCATAAAAAAGAGGGGGAGCATCATAAAAAATGAATCTCATACGGTGAATTATGAATTCTTTATAAAGGTATACCGATGAGCAGGCAAGTCTTTTTCAACTTTCCTCTTACAATCCTTCGGCCCCCGTTGTTGTATTTTGCGCAGATATTTGTTACGTTACCTTTTCTGCATTGCCCGGCGCATACCCGTATATCCAACAGAGGAGAGATAACCTGTTGAACCTTTTGGAATCATTTGATAAACGTTTTATAATCGGAATTGACCTCGGAACCACCAACTCTGCGGTTTCCTATGTGGATCTGGCAGAGGAGGGGAGCAAATCCGGACGGATTCGCCTGTTTCAGATTCCCCAGTTGACCGGGGCGGGAGAGTTCAACCGTCTGCCCGTGCTGCCCTCCTTTCTCTATATTCCCGGCGAATATGACATTTCCAGAAAAGCCATTGTACACCCTTGGCCCACCGAAGACGACAATTTCGTCGGCGCCTTTGCCCGGGATCAC
>JBEPXL010000621.1:0-2833 GCA_041641935.1 Desulfobacteraceae bacterium
TTCCGGTGTCCGGATCATGATTTCGGTTTTCTATGCCCTGCAGGATACCCGTACCCCCGTCCGGACCGGCGGCATCGCCATTCTGACAAACCTGATTCTCGGTATTTTTCTAATGAAACCCCTCGGTCATGCGGGACTTGCGCTGGCCGCTGCTCTGGCGTCCATGGTTCATCTTTTTCTGCTGTTTTCCGTTCTTCATCGAAGACTTGATATCAATCAATGGTCGGGGATTGTTAAATCTGCTTGCAAATCGCTCCTGTGTTCGCTAATAATGGGGGTGGTCGTATGGCGGATCGCTGTTTCGGGGATTTCGTCCATCGACGCCCCCGCGATCCATCTAATCGCAGGACTGGCCGTATGCGTCGGCAGCGGTATCCTTCTTTACGGCGCGCTGGCATTGCTGATCAACCGGTCCGAACTCAACCATCTTTTGGCTATGGCCGGAAAAGGAGTACACAAAAGATGAATTCACGTCAAAACATTGCACTGTCTCTGGCCGCTCTGGTCATGTTTTCCATGCTTCTGTTCATCATCTTCGGCGACAACGGGTTTGCCGATCTCAAAGTAATGAAATCCGGACGGGACAGTCTGGTCATCAAGAACGAGGTACTTCTCCGGAAAAATCTTTCCCTGTATCATACCATTCAGCGCCTGAAGAATGACAATGAATTTATCGAGAACGTCGCCCGGCAGGAATTGGGTCTGGTCGGGCGGCAGGAACTTGTGTTTAAAATGATGAATACCGATCAGAGAGGGTTGGAACAGTGAGTGAGCAGATGTCTGTAAAAAATATCCTGTGTATCGGCGCGGGATACGTGGGCGGACCGACCATGGCCGTCATCGCCCAGAAATGCCCCCAGTACAAGGTGACGATTGTGGATATTAACCCGGACCGGATCGCCCGGTGGAATTCGGACCGGCTTCCCATCTATGAACCGGGCCTGGATGATGTGGTCCGCTCCGCCCGGGGCCGCAACCTGTTTTTCAGCACGGAGATTGAAGCGGGCATCCGGGAATCGGACATGATTTTCGTGAGCGTCAACACCCCCACCAAGACCTTCGGTGTGGGCGCGGGAATGGCCGCCGATCTCCAGTACTGGGAAAAGACCGCCCGCCAGATCCGGGACTGCGCCGGTTCTTCCAAGATTATCGTGGAAAAGAGTACCCTGCCGGTCAAGACCGCCCAGGCCATGAAACGGATCCTGACCGCCTCGGACAGCGGAAACCAGTTCGAGGTGCTGTCCAACCCCGAATTTCTGGCCGAAGGAACCGCCATCCGTGACCTGGAAGCGCCAGACCGGGTGCTGATCGGTTCCGACGAAACCCCGTCCGGCATCCAGGCACGGGATGAACTGGTCAATGTCTACGCCAACTGGGTTGAACGGGACCGTATCCTGACCACCAACATCTGGAGCAGTGAACTGTCCAAGCTGGTGTCCAACGCCTTTCTGGCCCAGAAGATTTCTTCCATCAACGCCATTTCGGCGCTCTGTGAAAAGACCGACGCCGATGTGGCCGAGGTATCCCGTGCCGTGGGGATGGACTCCCGTCTCGGAAACCGCTTCCTGAACGCAAGTGTCGGGTTCGGCGGTTCCTGTTTCAAAAAGGATATTCTCAACCTGGTCTATCTCTGCCGTTACTATGGCCTGGAAGAAGTCGCCGCCTACTGGGAAGGGGTCATCCGGATCAATGACTACCAGAAAGAACGGTTCGTCTTCAACATGCTCAGCAACATGTTCAACACCCTGGCCGGAAAGCGGATCTGCCTGCTGGGATTCGCCTTCAAGGCCGACACCGGGGATACCCGGGAGAGCCCGGCCATCTTTATCGCACAGCGGCTGGTGGAGGAACACGCACAGATCGTCATCAGTGATCCCGAGGCTCTGGAGAATGCCCGGGGAGATCTCAAGGATATCAGCGACATTATCTATGAGGAAGATCCCTATGTGGCCGCCGACGGCTGCGATGCCATTGCGGTGATGACCGAATGGAACCAGTACAGGGAACTCGACTATGAAAGGATTTACAAGTCGATGGTGAAGCCCGCCTTCATCTTTGACGGCCGGAACATCCTGGATCACCGGAAGCTCTACGAAATCGGATTCAATGTCTTTCCCATCGGAAAACCCTGCCTGACCCATTTCAAAGATCTGCAGGAGGCGTGTGCCGAATAGGAACGGAGAAGGAATACAACATGCAGTTTATTGATCTGGCCGCCCAGCAGCGCCGGATCCGCCCCGAGGTTGACCGGCGGATTCAGGCGGTGCTGGATCACGGCCAATATGTAATGGGTCCGGAAGCAGGGGAACTGGAAGAGCGGCTGGCTGAATATGTGGGCGTCCGCCACGCCATCGGCTGCTCCTCGGGAACCGATGCCCTGCTGATGCCCCTGATGGCCCTCGGCGTGGGACCGGGGGACGCGGTCTTCACGACGCCCTTCACCTTCATCGCCACCGCCGAAGTCATCCGCCTGCTGGGAGCGACGCCGGTATTCGTGGACATTGAACCGGACACCTTCAACATCGATCCCCGGCAACTGGAGGCGGCCATTGCGGCGCTCAAGACCGGAGACACCGGAGCGTATCCGCTGCCCGGGTCACCGGAGCGGCTGACGCCGAAAGGCATCATACCGGTGGACCTGTTCGGCCTTCCCGCGAACTATGACGCCATCGAAGCCGTGGCCCGGAAACATGGTCTGTTTGTGATCGAGGACGCGGCCCAGTCCTTCGGGGCGACCTGTCAGGGAAAGAAAGCCTGCGCCCTCACCACCGTTGCGGCGACCTCCTTTTTTCCGGCCAAACCCCTGGGGTGCTATGGCGACGGCGGAGCGGTC
>JBEPXL010000622.1:0-2830 GCA_041641935.1 Desulfobacteraceae bacterium
CCTCTTTCACCGCCTTCTTGATCTCCTCCTTGACCGATCCGGCAATCTCCTCGATCCTGTCGTCGGTGAGAAGGTCTTTCTGCTTCAGATATTTTTCAAACCGGGCAATGGGATCCTTTTTTCCCCACTTCTCGACCTCATCTTCGGTCCGGTAGCGTTTGGGATCATCGGCCGTGGTGTGCATCTGCATCCGGTAGGTGACGCATTCGATCAGGGTGGGACCGTCTCCGGAACGGGCCCGCTCCGCCGCCTCTTTTGCGGCGACATAAGTGGCGAGAATATCGTTGCCGTCCACCTGAATACCGGGAAACCCGTAGGCGACCGCCTTCTGAGCGATGGTTTTCGAGCGGGTCTGCCGGGACCGGGGAACGGAGATGGCCCAGTGGTTGTTCTGGCAGACAAAGATGATCGGGGCCTGGTAGACACCGGCAAAGTTGAGGGCCTCGTGGACATCTCCCTCGGAGGTGGCCCCGTCACCGAAGAAGGTCATGACCAGATCCTGTTTTTCCCGGTATTTCATGGCCCAGGCAAGGCCCACGGCATGGAGCGTCTGGGAGCCGACCGGAACGGCGACCGGCAGGTTTTTGATCTTTTCATCGACGTGTCCGGCTTCGTTCAGGCCGTTGGCGGCGATGATCACATTTTTCAGGGGGCGTCCCCGCCATACCTCCGCGACTGTTTCACGGAACGAGGGAACCAGCCAGTCATCCGGTTCCAGAATGGCAGCAGGCCCCAGCTGGGCCGCTTCCTGGCCGGTGGTGGGCGGGAATGTGCCGATACGCCCCTGGCGCTGCAGATTGAGCAGGCGGGCGTCAAACTGCCGTCCCTGCACCATGGTGTGATAGAGTTTGAGCAGCAGGTCTTCCGGAAGGTCCGGTTCCAGCTCCTCGTCAACGTTCCCGTCTTCGTCCAGAATGGAGAGGTACTCGACAGGGTCGGGTAGCTCGATGGCTTTTCTCGGCATTACACAACTCCTTCTTCTGTTAAGCGGTGCTGTGATCAGAAAGAAATCCGGTACAGTAAAAAGTTTAAAAAAGCATTTAAAATTAATATGCTGCCACTTTGCTCCGGCGTCAAGTAAGGGGGGTGGTCCCGGGAAAACCGTTCACTGGATCAGACCGGTAAAGCCCCGCCGGATTCCGCTGAATACCGTCTGCTGACAGTAGTAAAAATAACAGGTGATTGCAGTATTTTATTCTGTCTTATTCTGCTGTATATTTGTGAAGAAGGTAGCGTTGCCCGCTGATGAAATGCCTGCGGGACGGAAACAGCGAAAAAACAGGAATGATCAATGATGGTCAGACAGATACAAATCATACTGATGTTCATGGCGGCAGGAATGCTGGCCGCCTGCGGTCCTTCGTTGCCGGATTCCGATGAACTCCTGATTCTCCGGCCTCTGGACTGTGAAATCCGTGCAGAAGGGCCGGACGCCCTGATTCATGCGCTGAATGCCGCCATCCCCTCCTTTGATGAAGAGCGACATCTCCGGCGGATGCTCCGGATCGACCAGGCGATTACGGACCGTCCGGTCTTTACGGGGAACCGGGTCAGACTTCTCATCGACGGTCCCATGGCCTATGAAGCGATTTTTGAGGCCATGCGGAACGCGAAGCACCACATCCATGTGGAAACATTTATCCTGGATGATGAAGAAATGGGACGGACCTTTGCGGAAATCCTTCTGGAGCGGCGGAAAGCCGGGGTCGAGGTCCGGATCATCTATGACGCCTTCGGTATCCTGAACGCCGAGGAGGAATACTTTGAGCGGCTGAAGCAGAGCGGTGTTCAGCTCTTCAAGTACAATCCCCTGGACCCTACCGAGGACTTCCGGGTGTGGCGCATCAACCAGCGGCATCACCGCAAGATTCTGGTGGTGGACGGAAAGATCGCCTTTACCGGCGGCATGAATATCAGCGGCGTCTATTCCCACAGTTCCTTCAGCCCCCCGGCGGGCCTGTCAAAGCTCAAGGATCGGTGGCGGGATACCCATATCCGTGTGGAGGGACCGATCGTCACCGAATTTCAGCGTCTGTTTCTGCGCCTGTGGGGAAAACTGCATGAGATTCCCGCCCTGTCCGGTGCGGCCTATTATCCGGAAACGGCGTTCGCCGGACCGTCCCTGGTCCGGATGATGGTCAGTTCCGCCGGAGATGCGGAATACGATATTTACCAGGTCTACCTCAGCATCTTCGCCCAGGCCCGCCGCCGCATCTGGGTCACCCAGGGCTATTTTTCACCGGATGAACGGCTGCTGGGGATCCTGGAAGCCGGGGCCCGGCGTGGTGTGGATATCCGCCTGCTTCTTCCCGGGGCCACCGATTCCTGGATTACCATCAACTCGTCCCGGGCGCATTATCAGCAGCTTCTGGAGGCCGGGGTCCGGATATTTGAGCGGAAAGACGCCCTGCAGCACGCCAAAACCGCTGTGGTGGACACCATCTGGTCCACCGTCGGCTCTGCCAATCTTGATTACCGCAGCTTTCTCCATGCCAACGAAGCCAATGCCATCATCTACGGGGAAGAATTCGGCGGGCGCATGGAGGATATTTTTCTGATCGATCAGAAAAAAAACGAGGAGATTACCCTGACGGTATGGCAGCAGCGTCCGTGGTACCGTCGCCCGGTGGAGTTTTTTGCCAGCTTTTTCGACTACTGGCTGTAGACGGGGACGGACACCATCGCTAAAACGGGCGTTTTTTCAGGATGGCGATCATGAGCCAGATTCCCATGATCGCCGCCGCGATGAAGACGAAAATGCCGATGAAGGAGATGCCGTAGAAGAGAGGGGGGATTTTGGCGATGACGATGATGGAGGAGCCGATGATCA
>JBEPXL010000623.1:0-2830 GCA_041641935.1 Desulfobacteraceae bacterium
CGGCTGGCAGAGCATGTGCCATCCCCCCGCCGGACTGCTGCCGGTGCTCTGGCTGGCGGCCTTTACCGCTTTTTCCGGCCATTACCACGATCATCCCTTTTACCGCTGGGCCGTTCTCGCCTGGATTATCGCGGTCGGTATCCATTACTGGCTTCTCCGGATATTTGAAACGGTCTGGCAGGAAACCCTGGTCCGGCTCTGGCATCTGGGCGGACTGCTGCTGATGGTGTTCCTTCTCACCTGGGAGAGCGCCTGGCGCATCCACCAGGCCGTCGGCGGAACCGGCACATGGACCGCCATCGCCTGGGGCGTGCTTCCCGCACTGGTGATTCTTCTCCTGCTCCGTCATGGCGGAACAATCGAGTGGCCCGTCCGCCGGTTTCCGGGGGACTATCTCGAACTCGCACCGGCCCTGATCGCCGCATATCTCTGGGCGTGGGATATCCGGACCGCGTTTCAGCCCGGTGATCCGGACCCGCTCCCCTACGTGCCGGTTCTCAATCCCCTGGATGTGACCCAGGCCTTTGTCCTGATGGTGCTCTTCTGGTGGCGCCGGCAGATCGGGAAAGGAGAAGCGCCCGTGTTTGATCCCCAGGCCCGGAAGACCTTCGCGTGGGCCATTGCCGCTGCCGGGTTTCTCTGGCTCAACACCGTGGTGGCCCGGGCCGTCCATTTTCATGAAGGTGTTTCCTACACCGCATGGGGTCTGTACCATTCCGATCTCTTTCAGACCGCCATTTCCATTCTCTGGACCCTGACCGCTCTGGGAAGCATGGCCGGGGCATCCCGGCGGGGAAGCCGGAACGTCTGGCGCGCCGGAGCAACCCTGCTGGCCGTTGTGGTCCTGAAACTGTTTCTCGTGGACCTGGAAGGAACCGGAACCGTCGCCCGGATCGTGTCCTTCATCGCCGTGGGGGGACTGATGCTGGTCATCGGCTATGTGTCACCGATTCCGCCCCGCGCTACACGGGAAACCGGATGAATCCGAATCGCCGGAAGAAACGGGACTGCGAAGGAGAGCAGCGACATGACCATCCGTAACACGGAAATCCACTTCATCCTGATCATTGTCCTGGCAATGAGCCTGTTGCTGCATCCGGCGGAACTCCATGCCGAAGCACCTGTCCCTGAAGACTTTGCCTATGGTCTTCCGATAATGCCCGAAGAAAGGGGACCGGTCTACCGGATTCGCCTGCCCGAAAGCGTCTACCGCCATGTCACCCGGACCGATCTGGGGGATATGCGCGTCTTCAACGGCCGGGGAGAGCCGGTTCCCCATGCCCTGCGGCGTCCGCAGCCCCGGAAGGGAAAAGCCCCCGCGCCGGTTTCCCTCAACTTCTTCCCCGTCTACGATACCGGAGACGAAAAAACCGGCAGTATCTGGTTCCAGATCACCACCGATGAAGCCGGGGCCATCCTCCGGACCCGGCCCGAGGAAACCGGACCCGCATCCGGATCGATCACGGCCTATCTCATCGACGCCAGTGGACTGAAACATCTCCCCGACGCCCTGCGGCTTGACTGGACCCAGCCCGGCGACAGCTTTGTGGCGCAGGTATCCGTCTCCGTCAGCAGTGATCTGGACCGGTGGCGGAATCTCATCTCTTCGGCAACCCTGGCCCGGCTCCGGTACGGCGACCGCACCCTCGGCAGGACAACCATTCCTCTTCCCGGCGGGACCGGCAAATATATCCGCCTCTCCTGGCCCGTGCCCGGTTCCGATATCCGGATTACCTCAGTCACCGCCGCATTTACGCCCCCTTCTGCCGCCCCGGCAGAGCGGGAAGAACGCCTCGTCCCTGGAACAGCCGTTCCCGATGCGCCCGGCGTCTACCAGTTCGATACCGGCGGCCATTATCCGGCGGACCAGCTCAATCTGCGCCTGCCCGAGCCCAACAGTCTGGCGGAAGGGGCTCTCTTTTCCCGTTCCGCGCCGGATATGCCCTGGCAGTTCCGGCAGAAGGGTGTCTTTTATCATCTGATCGTCGGCGAGGATACGGAACTGGTCAATGATCCCGTCTCCCTGTCCCCGGTGACAGACCGGTACTGGCGTCTGGAAATTCCGTCCGCCGAAACAGGCCTGGGCGGTGGTATCCCTGATCTGCGTCTTGCCTGGGAACCCCATGAACTCCTGTTTCTGGCCCGGGGCGCGGAACCCTTTACTCTCGCTTACGGCAGTGCCGCCGTTCCCCCGGCCGGGCGCACGGCGGACCCGCTGCTCCGTACTGTCCATCAGGGTGATGGTTCCGAAGCCCTCGTCAAACCAGCCGCCATCCGTGAACCGGTTACACTGGGGGGCGAAACGGCGCTGACACCACCGCCGCCGCCGCTCCCCTGGAAAACCTGGATCCTCTGGACCGTTCTCGTTCTCGGTGTCCTGACCGTCGGCTGGATGGCATGGCAGTTGTATCGCCAGATGAACATCGAAGAGAAACAGTAGAAGAGATTCCGGATACTTCTGCTTTCTCCATCGCCTTCCATTTTCCCGCAGAATGGTTATACTAAATGATACTGTCCGAAATTGACGATAACAGCAACCTGATCATAGGAGGCTGCACATGTGGGAATATTCAGATAAGGTAAAAGAACATTTCTTGAACCCCCGGAATGTGGGGGAAGTGGAAGACGCCCACGGTGTGGGCGAAGTCGGTTCCATGGCCTGCGGCGACGCACTGAAACTGACCTTCAAGGTGGACGAAAACGACCGGATTGTCGATGTGAAATTCCAGACCTTCGGCTGCGCCAGCGCCATTGCCTCTTCTTCGGCGCTGACGGAGATGCTCAAGGGGAAAACCATCGAAGAGGCGGAAAAGATTACCAACCAGGACAT
>JBEPXL010000624.1:0-2829 GCA_041641935.1 Desulfobacteraceae bacterium
CCGCCTTCCGGCATGGCGTCCTGGGCATTGATCGCAAGGTTCATAATCACCTGCTCCATCTGCCCCGCGTCCGCATGAACCAGGGAAACGGTCGGAGAAAGAACAGTGTGAATCCGGATATCTTCCCGGATGGTCCACCGGAGGAGATTTTCAAAATCGCTGATGACGGTATTCAGGTTCAGTTTTCTGATCTTCAGTGTCTGCTTCCGGCCAAAGGCCAGCAGCTGCCGGACCAGATCCCGGGCACGGTTACCTGCGCGCAGAATGACCTCTGCCGCATCCCGGACCGGCGGTTCCAGATCCCGGTCTTGCAGCAGCATGTCACCGTACCCCAGGATCGGGCTGAGCAGGTTATTGAGATCATGGGCCACCCCGCCGGCCAGCCGCCCCACCGCTTCCATCTTCTGTCCATGCCGTAACTGCTCTTCGAGTTTTCGCTGATCCGTGACATCCAGACCGAATTCCCCGATCCCTGTCAGTTCACCGGATTCACTGAAGACGGGATAGGCCCGGAGCAGATAATCCCGCCCGTCCGGCGTCCGGGTGATTCCTTCTTCCGGCTGATTCGTCTCCGTCACTTTCATAACGGGACAGTCTTCACAGGGCTCCGAGCGCTGATGCCACAGATCATAGCAGTACCGGCCGATCATCTCATGCTGGGGAAGTCCCGTAGATTCGGCAGCCGCCCGGTTTGTCCACCGGATGCGGAGATCCTTTCCATAATACACAAATATCTCTGCAGTCGAATCGAGTATCACCGCTTTCTCACGCTCTGACTGCACCAGCGCCTGTTCCGCCGTCTTCCGGTCGGTAATATCGAAAATCACCCCCTGATACGCAAGGGGAGTACCTTCCGCATCCCGCTCAACAAGCGTATGGTCTTTTACCCAGCAGACCCGTCCTGCCGTGTTGAATATGCGGTATTCCTGTTCAAAACGCTCTGCGCCCTTTTTGGTGTTTTCCTGTACCTCTCCGGCGACGCGTTCCAGGTCATCCGGATGGATAATGGAAGCGTAGGGAATCCTGCCCGAGAGAAAGTCTTCGGGTGTATACCCGAAAGCGGAAACATTCCGGCTGACAAAGGAGACCGGCCATCCGGTTTCTGCACGCCACCGGAAAGAGACGCACGGGCTGTTTTCCACAATCCGCCTGGCCTTCTCCATCGATTGCTGAAGCTGCATATGCCGTTCCTGCAGATCAATAGTATGGAGTGCAAATGCGATGTCTTCTGCCACCTGCAGGAACAGATTCTTCTCTTCCGGGTTTCGGAGGTGAGGCACAGGAAGTGAGGCGACTATAAAACCATATTTCTTGTTTTCAAAGGAAATACAGGCTGTCATGGCGCCGTGTCCGCTGTACCGGCCAGACAATAAACAATCGGTACAGATGACCGGCGGGTCTTCGGTAATCACCACCGCCCCCCGTTCAAGGACTTTCCCGAAACAGGGCATCAGACAACCCTCCTTCAACTGTTCCTCAACTTCCCTGAACTGTTCCTCCTTCAATCCGCACTGAAAAGTAGCCTTCAGATGTTGTCTATGGTCCAGCAGAGCAATCCAGAGGTTGGAATACCCATGTCTTTCCGTCAGACAGTCACAAATACCCTGCATAAGCCGGTCACGGTTTTTTTCCTGCGCGATCAACTGGTTGACCTGGGCGACCGTGCGATGCCGATGCTTGAAATGGGTAAACTGTTCTTCCATCTGCCGATGTTCCTGTACCGCCTTTTCCAGCATCGCTGTCCTGTCACCAAGAAGATGATGCAAATGGCGCACCCGGAGCAGCAGAAAGCCCATGGGAATCAAAAGGAGAAGACATGTCAACCATTCGGAACTGTTCATTTTGCTTGACCTTTACGGATAAATCATTCAACTTGACACCTGCAGATGCCGAGCTGCCAGCGGAATGCGGCAGTACGATATTTTCATTGCCGGTTCTTTACAGGTGACATCACTTCGGCTCCAGACGGTAAAACAGCCTGTGCGTATCTGCCAGTATATGCCCTTTGATTTCCTCTTCCTGCAGAAAGCGTGAATTTCATGGAATATCCATACTCGATGAAACGCTTCCGTACCATTTTACTCAATTTTTTACACCCGCTTTTTTTACTTTTTATTATCTTTTCTCCAATAATTGCAGAAATCAGTCAAGCATTTTCCTCCGGTACGATGACGACCGGCGGCGACTACAACTATGCGCCCTATGAGTATATCGACCGGTACGGCAATCCCGCCGGCTATAATGTTGACCTGACCCGTGCCGTTGCAGAGGTCACCGGTCTGGATGTGGATATCCGGCTCGGCCCCTGGGGGGAAACCCGCGAGGCACTGGAAACGGGACAGATCGATGCCATCCACGGCATGTTCTACTCTGCGGAACGGACAAAGCAGGTTGATTTTTCCGTGCCCCACACGATTATCTATCCCTCGGCCTTTGCCCGTCTGGGAACACCGGATTTTTCCTCTGCAGCAGATTTGAAAGAGAAAGCGCTTATTGTCATGCGCGGCGATATGACACTGGAAAATGTGGAACAGGTCATGCGGAATAAAACTGCGCCCTGAAACTCTATCCGGAACTGTATGAGGAAGAAGGGTAGTTTCCCTCCATTTCTGCATCATCCTATTCCTTATCCGCCTCTATTGGCTCCCTGTACGGATATGGGACCCCCCTCCTCTCTCATAATCAGCATCTTTTGATCTGGCCCATGAGAAAAATCAGACAGTTGAAAACCGTCAAAACCGGAGAAAAAGTAGACATATCCTAAAGGTTTGTTTTTTCATTAGATTTTTGTTTTCTTCTTGACGCAGCACCTTAAATTTTCTATGCAGG
>JBEPXL010000625.1:0-2825 GCA_041641935.1 Desulfobacteraceae bacterium
GCCATTTCTGCGTCATCCGGTGCGTTCAGTACAGCGCCGGTCTTTTCGATCCGGCAGTCGATGCCGAACCGGAGATCCCCGGGCACTAACGGCGGATTTTTCCGGTATGCCAGATCGTAGAGGCGGATCCGGTTCTGGCGGCCGATTTCGATGACATCTTCAAACCGGCGATTGGTGATCAGAGCGGTGCGTGCCCCTTTTTTTTCCAGAATGGCATTGGTGGCGACGGTGGAACCGTGGATAACCTGGATGTCACCAGACTGCGTAATATGGCAGATACCGCTCAGAACCGCTTCAGCCGGGTTGGCGGGTGTGGAAAGGCATTTGTACACGCCCCAGCTGTCTGCGCTTCTGTAGATAAAATCAGTAAATGTGCCGCCCGTGTCCACACCGATGATGATCATTACCGCCTCCTGTACCTGTCCGGTTTATCTATGGCGATAACTGTTACAATCCATTACCTGAAAAATCAAGAGTTTTGGAGAAATAAGCCCGCCTTTCCCGTACCAGTGCCGTCTGCTTTCCTCATCCGTCGAACCCTTCCGGAGAAACTGACTGGAAACAGGCTGAGGAGTAAAGGCAACTATTCATTCCCCGGCCGCAGCTCCGCAACCCTGCCGGCATCGGTATGCTCCCGGCGATCCCCGAACTGCCGACGCAGGTAGTTCACCAGTGCAGCAACCTGCCGGTCATTCAGATGATCCCCGAAGCCTGGCATGAATACCTCCCCTTCCGGACCGGTACGCGTCACGCCACTGAGAATGACATGAATCAGATTGACCGGTTCCGGCGCCGCGACGGTGGTATTGCGCAACAGGGCAGGATACGCTTCGTCCACACCGATGCCGCGCCATTGATGACAACTGGCACAGGCACCGAGATAAAGACGATCTCCACCGGCATTGTACCGGGCCGGTGTTCCCCGCAGTTCGATTACATCCAGAGCCGGTTCACCCTTGTCTGTGCGGGAGACATCTGCCGCTTTCCGGGTCGGCGGAATGGTTTTCAGATAGATGACCATCGCCGCAATGTCGGCCTGGGTTAAAAACCGGGTGCTGTGTGTGACCACATCCGCCATCGGACCGGCTGCAGTTCCTTTTCCGGTGACACCGCCGGTTTTCATGAATTCCCACAGTTCACCATTTGTCCAGCCACCGATACCGGCGACTGGATTCGAAGTGATGTTGTAGGCGTCCCAGCCGTCAATCCGGGCCCCGGTAAATTTTTTGTCCTGATCCAGCCCGTACAGCGGACCTCTGGGGGTATGGCAATAGCCGCAGTGCCCCAGTGCTTCCGTCAGATAGGCCCCCCGGTTCCAGAACAGGGAGCGGTTCGGGTCCGGCTGAAAGCGGCCCGGCGTGAAGTTGATGAGATCCCAGAACCAGAGCAGATACCGCTGGCTGAACGGGAATATGAGATCATGCTGCGGGACCGGATTGCTGACAGGTTCCAGGCGGAAGAGAAACTGACGGATCGCCTCCACATCCTCACGAAGCAGAAGAGTGTAGGCGGGATACGGAAATGTGGGATAGAGATACTGTCCCTCCCTGCCCCGGCCTTTGTGCAGCGCGCGGAGAAAGGCTTCAGCAGACCAGTTCCCGATGCCGGTTTCCCGGTCCGGTGTAATGTTGGGCGTGTAGAACGTCCCGAAGGGCGTCTCCATCTGCCGTCCGCCGGCATAGGGAATGCCCCCGGGCCGGGTATGGCAGGCGATACAGTCCCCGGCCCGGGACAGATATTCCCCCCGCCGGATGATGTCATTCCGGGGCGATTCACCGAAAGCGGCAGTGAAGCAGCAGAGAAGAAGTCCTGCAAGCCAGAGGCGTATTTGTTTCATGGCACTTCCCTTTTTACCTGGTCAGCAATCCGCAGTGAAAGCGCTGCAATGGTCAGGGTGGGATTGACCGATGCCGCACTCGGCATGACACTGCTGCCGGCGATGAACAGGTTGGGATGATCATGGCTGCGGCAGTCGCCATCCACTACAGAGTTCATGGGATTATTTCCCATGATGGTGGTTCCCATGATGTGATTGTTGTTGTAGAATCCCTCCTTCATTCTGACGTCGGAAGCCCCCATCAGCCGCCCGATCTTCCGGTATTCCGCCCGGGTATGCCCGGCACTCCGCCGCACGTATTCGCCGATGGAATAGTAGATTTCGGGCTGGGGAATGCCGATGGCATCCACCCGGGTATCGCTGGGAATGATCCGGTTCTGCGGTTCCGGCAGCTGTTCATGAAAGCTGTTGATGGTGAGCAGATGAGCGGCACGGCGACGGATTTCGTCATTCAGTTTCCTGCCCATGATCCCCTTTTTGATCAGGTCTTCGGTCACTTTCCGGTTGTTGACCATGTTGGAGAGGTGGAGCTTTTTCGCGGCATATTCCGCACGAAATGCGCCATCCCGCAGATTGACGACGGAGGTCATCTCCTGCGGTCCCCGCCCCGGCCAGAGCGCTTCTTCTGCCATGAAACTGGCGCTGACGCCCGGGTGGTCCATCAGATTGCGGCCCACCATGCCGGAGCGGTTGCCGATGCCGTCCGGATATCCCGCTGACCGGGACAGCAGCATCAGCTTCGGGGTTTCAATGCCGTGGGCGGCAAGAATAAACAGGTCGCCGGTAATCCGGTAGTCCTGCCGCCGGGGATCACGGAAACGCACCGCGCGAACAATGCCCCTGCTGTCCGCCTCGATCTGGTACACGACGGCTCCGGGGATCAGGTTTGCGCCGGCGCGCTCCGCTTTTTCCACATGCCGCGCGCCAAAGTACTGTGCGGCGATGGGGCAGATGGGCATGCAGTTGTTGTTGCCGCAGCAGGCAGGCC
>JBEPXL010000626.1:0-2813 GCA_041641935.1 Desulfobacteraceae bacterium
GTTGATCATCCGACAGAGAATCAGAAAAACAATGGGCAACTGCACTGCAGCTTCACATCCGAAGCCTTTGCAGTCTTGAAAATCCACCGGATCATATTGCCAGGACTGACACCGGACATGGAATGCCGGAAGCCTGTCAAGGTGCAGGCGATGATCCTGCAGAAAAGGTAACACACTTGTTTATTTAATGCAACAAATAAGGCAAAAAAATGTACCGCCAGGGAAGGAAAAGCATCGTGGGGCTGCTATAGAAACTGCTCCACCGGGAAAAGAAGCCGCTCCACTACTTTTCGCATACCAGACCGTTTTTTCCAGTCTCTGCCGCTGAAGGCCCGGCTGTCCGCATAACTCTTCTGAAAGTGGTGTATGACAGTTTCGACGAGTTCCGGATGGCGGCTGACAAGCATCAGTTCAAACTGCAGAAAAAGGCTGCGGTAATCCAGATTCGCCGACCCCAGCATACAGACCTCCCGGTCAACGATCATCAGTTTTGAATGCAGGTAGCCGGGCTGATAAAGTCTTACATCGATTCCCCTGCTGAATGCTCTGGCCGCATACTTTTTGTTCAGAATATCCATTGCGGGGATTTCATTTTGCTGAGGAATGACAATTTTTACATCAACCCCTCTGCCCGCGGCCCGGCTCAGTTCCTGAAAAATGTTTTTTTCGGTGCAGATATACAGATTTTCGATCCGTATTTCCTTTTGCGCCTTCCGGATCAGGTCCAGGGTCCGGTTTCGGACCAGCGCAACTTTCCGGGAAGGAATATCGCGTATGATTTCAAAAAACGGGGTCTGAATGACCTTCGCTATTTTTTTCTGCTCAAACCTCATTTTGTTCGCGATCAGAAAATTTTCCTCAAAAAGCAGAGCCAGCGCCTGAACCTCCTGCGGTTCCTGAACCCGGATCGTCAGTTCACGCCAGCCGATACTGTCTTCTTCAATATTGGCCGAAGAGGCAAACGCCGTTTTCCTGTCAGTCACCAGGATTTTCTGATGATCCCGGTGGTTGATTTTGTCCAGCAGCCACGGAAAAAACGTCAGACGATGAAAATACCGGATTTCACCACCGAATCGGATAAAATCGGAAAAAAAACCGTCAGGTACAGGAAATGAACCGAAGCTGTCCAGCAGCAGTTTCACTTCCAGGCCCTCCCTTGCCTTCTGCGTCAGAATATCGCGCACTTCTGTCCCCAGTGCATCATCCCGAAAAATGAACACCTCCAGAAAAATACGCTCTTCCGCCGCTCTCATATCCCGCAGCATTTGATCGTACAGATCGGAGTTAAACCCGTATATCTGGAAATTCATGGTATTGACCTGCTCCTTCACAAAAAGGGTTTTCCGGATCC
This sequence comes from Desulfobacteraceae bacterium, assembly GCA_041641935.1. GTDB lineage: Bacteria > Desulfobacterota > Desulfobacteria > Desulfobacterales > Desulfococcaceae > JBEPXL01. The sequence goes on from JBEPXL010000626.1 coordinate 1,352, forward strand.
TGTTCCGTCAATCCATTTACTGCAGATCATACTAACCGGATTGAATGTGTCATGCAATCCCTTTCGGCTGCTTCCTGCCCCGGTTCAAAGCAGGTTCCACTGCCTTTCCCGCTATGTCCACCCTTATGAACAGACTTTTTCTATGCTTCCCAACCTTGCGATGTGCTGACAATCCGTTATAATGGGCAGATTGAGGCCGGGATGATACATCCGCCACTTCCATTCCCGATCTCAAGTGATCTGAATCATCATCCTCTGCCGGTGCAGGAAATGCCGTCTGCAGGAAAGAAAGCGGGCAGAAACGAAGATGGCGAAACGGAAAAACAATCCCCTGATCATCCTCCTGTTCAGCGTTATTCTGCTCGTTTATCTATCCGGTATCTTCATCTTTTTCACATCCTGCTGCCGGTTTGTCGATACCGCCGCCAACGTCCGCTTTGTCATCGGTATCATGCTCCTTCCGCTCCCCATCATTCTGATGAGCTTTTATTTTCGTGAAGAAGTGGCATACTTCATCTCTGCCATCGTCGCACTGGCCGGTCTCGCCGGTTTCGGGTATTCGCTTATGCTGGGTCTCCTCTACTTTGCCACATTCGATGAATTCTGTTTTACGGAAGAAGTCCTGCGCTTTCCCGTCAAACAGACGGAAATCGCCGTCACCTGGCATGTCTGTCCTGATCCCGATTATGGAAGGGTGCGGGTTCAGCACGAATGGCGTGTTTTTGAAGATATGCTGATCGTGAAAGATGTGTATGACAGGGAAATGGAAGAGCTGGATGTGAAAACGCCGGATCACCCGCCGCAGACCGTTCATTTCCGGAAGGAGGGAGAAACGGTTCTGTCTGTCCGGGTAGTTCCCCCGGACCGGGTTGTCATTCACAGCGGCGGAGAGACAGAAACAATCCATCTCAGGCAGTATGTCTATTTCTGAGATTGACGGTTCCCCGGTCTATACTCTCGAACCTCCCGGTTATCTGATCCACCTTTACGCCGACTGCTGAAATGACGGTTCCGCCCTGACAACCTGCACCGAACTGGTGGAAGAAATTTCGGCAAACCCACCACGACAACTTCACCAAACTCCTGAAAGGTCTGTAACAGACTCCTCTGAACCGACCGACCCCGCAAGCCTGTCCCTTTTTTCAGGGGCGGGCTTTTTTTATGGCTGCGGCTGGATTTGAGATCGCTGTGGCCGGAGAAAGGGGTAGCATTCATGCAAATTGCACATAAAATAACGCGAATACCCAATGATTATGTCCAGAATGAAATAATCTGATTAATGGCTGCATAGAGGTGTAGCGCATGGAAATCCTGAAAATACATGATTTACCCCATGTATGATCCGAATTTTTTTTGCAAACATTATCTTTAAAAAATAATAACAATATTGTTTTGGAAATCATATCTTTCATAAAAGCGGAAATAATATGTGAATTCTAAACTGTGAACCCAACAGTACGCT
>JBEPXL010000627.1:0-2807 GCA_041641935.1 Desulfobacteraceae bacterium
CGGCATTGTCCTGTATCCCGAAGGTGTCCTGCCCTTCCGCCCCGTATCCACCGCCGCCCTGGGCATCCGGGTCAGCGGGGGTGATCTGGTCGAGCTGCACGGCATCGATCCGGCCACGATTCCGGACATGGACAACCGGCCGCAGCAGTTGATCTACGGTCTGATCCGGATGGTGATCAAGGTTCCGCAGCCCGGTGATGCCGTCTTTGCGGAAATCTTTCTGCCGGAACCGGCGTCCCCGGCCTCATCCTGGTTCAAGTATCTGGAGAGCGAAGGGTGGTTCAACTATGAGAACAACGCCGCCTTCAGCCAGAACCGCACAGTCGTGACCATCACCCTGGCAGACGGCGGCGTCGGTGACGACGACAATGACGCCAACGGCTTTATTGTGGATCCATCAGGGCTCGGCCTGCCGCCGGACGGAAACGGCGGGGGCGGCGGCGGTGACGATGATGAAGACGGCGGATGCTTCATCCGGACTGCCTCCGTACACGGTACAGCGCTCCGGTAACCTCCCCGGCACTCCTTCTCCCCCACCCGGAATCGCCGGGTTCTACCCGGCGTACATCATCCCGCGTCTGTTCCTGTTTTCTGTCTGCAGAATTCCTCAGAAAATAGCCATTGAATATCCATATCTCTTCATTCCGTCTGCGGTTCACGCTGCTGCAAATACTGGTATAATTCCTTCCAACTCAGCAGTTTCCCCCGTTTTTACCTGTCCGCCTTCTGCTTATAGTAAAAGGGATCATCACCTGAATTCATCAGCAGTTCATCATCATGAACCACAGCAGAGAGGAAATCAGAATGGACAACAGGAACACGCAGCCATGCCACACCATCGGACTGGTTCTGTTTCTCCTCCTGATCGCGGCAGACAGTTCCGCTCCGGCATCAGTGAACGCTCAGCAGGTGGAAAACGCGAAGTCTCTGACAGACGGAATTCACCTGGACCCGCAGGAGGCTTCCTTTACCATCGTCGAGGGAGAAGGCAAAGGAAAGATCATTCCGATGTCGCTCACTTCAGCGGAAGATGCCAGAGAAGAATGGGTACTGACATTCGAGGGCCTCTACAGCCTGCTTGTATACCGCACCGATACCGGCGCGCTGGAGACCAGCAGGATTGATATCCTGGAAGAAAAGCGTCGCATTGTCTTTGCGCCTTTTTTCATCCTGCTGGACGGAGAGCAGCATGTACAGCAGAACGGAAAAATCGATGTGGTGGACATGGAAACCGGTGAAATATCCCACTCCGGAACCTACGAAAAAGCGACAGGGCGCATACGCCCTGCTGTTTTCGATACGCCTGTCGGAAAAATGAATGGATACAAGACTGGATATGATCTGACCATACACCTTGATTTCGCTGTCATCCGCATCGATCTGGAAATCGGCTGGCACAGGGATCATATGCTGGTCTACTGGCGCTCCACGCAAACCATAGAAAAACTGTTCGGTCTGTTCAGTGATAACACCTTTCGCGTACTGGCCATATCCGATGCGGGGAACAGTGAAACACAGCCCTGACACGCCCTGCAGACCGGAAGTGAGCCCGAAATGAGCCCCGGATGAGAAAGATAGCATCCCCTCCGTGTGCAAAACCTTGCATAAAGACCCTGCCTGATATATTATTACTCTTTTCGGCAGGGACATCCCCGTCTTTTCCGTATCCTGAACAACGTTTTTCACCAAGAGTTCTCTGGAACAGAAAGTGATCGAACGCACGACGGACCTGCGGGATACCGTCGCGGTACTCCAGGAGGAAATTCAGCAGCGGACACAGGCGGAAGAGGAACTCAGAAAGCTCAACACGCAGTTGAACATCCGGGCCGCCCAGCTCCGGAAGCTGACCGGCGAAATCACCATGACCGGGCAGCGGGAGCGCAGGCGTCTGGCGGGCATCCTCCATGACGGCCTGCAGCAGTATCTGGTGTCGGCAAAAGTCCAGATGGAAAACATTTCCCCGTCCCTGCCGGACGAACGTCTCCAGAACCGCGGCAACGGCATTCTGAAGATACTGAATGAGTCGATCCGGATCACCCGGTCCCTGAGTACGGAACTGAGTCCTCCGGCCCTTCACCAGGGCGGCATCAGCGCGGGGCTGGAGTGGCTGGCCCGCTGGATGCGGGATGCCCATGACTTTGACGTGGCCCTTTCTGTCGATGCGCCGGATGATCTGAGCGACGATATCCGGGTGATTCTCTTCGAATCGGTACGGGAGCTGCTGTTCAACATCGTCAAACATGCCGGTGTGTCCCATGCACGGGTGGACCTGTGCCAGACGGCGGAAGGGCTGCAGGTGAACGTCAGTGACGGCGGCAACGGGTTTGATCCGGAACGCCTCGATCCGGCCCGGAACAGCGTCGGCGGCATGGGGCTGTTCAGCATCCGGGAACGGGTCGCCCTCCTCGGAGGCCGTTTCGACATTGACAGCGCACCCGGAAAGGGCAGCCGGTTTTCCCTGTTCATTCCGGCCATTCAACCATCAGAAGCAATCAGGCAGTGACACCATGACAACCCCGCAAGAATTTCCGTTCCCTTCTTCCACTGTTTCCGATCCTGCGGATGCGGAGAAACTTCTCCGCCACTATGAACTGATGATCCACTTCAGCCGGGATATGATCCTGTTCATCCGGCGTGAAGACGGCCACATTCTGGAGGCGAATGCTGCGGCCGAAAAAGCGTACGGGTACAGCCGGGATCAGCTGCTGACCATGACGGTGTATGAGATCCGCCATCCCGAAGCACTGGAAACCGTTACCCGCCAGATGGATCAGGCCGACAACGGCGGTATTCTGTTTGAAACGGAA
>JBEPXL010000628.1:0-2804 GCA_041641935.1 Desulfobacteraceae bacterium
CTCCGGTTCCTTCTCCCGTTCGGCGGTCAACCTCCAGGCCGGGGCGGTGTCCGGGCTTTCCAGCGTCTTCACCAGTCTGGCCGTGGTGATCGTGCTGCTCTTCTTCACCCCGCTTCTGTACCATCTGCCCCAGTCGGTGCTGGCGGCGGTGATCATGATGGCGGTCATCGGGCTCATCAACGTCAGCGGTTTCATCCATGCCTGGCATGCCCAGTGGTATGACGGGGCCATCTCCGTCATCTCCTTTGTCGCCACCCTGGCCTACGCGCCCCATCTGGACAAGGGCATCATGGTCGGTGTCGTGCTGTCGCTGCTGGTCTTTCTCTACAAAAGCATGCGGCCCACCGTCGCCTCCCTGTCCCGCGGCAAGGATCAGGCGTTCCGGGATTCCCTGACCCATAACCTGGCCCAGTGCAAGTATGTGGACCTGATCCGGTTCGACGGCCCCCTCTTTTTCGCCAACGCCAGTTTTCTGGAAGACCAGATCAACGACCGGATCATGCAGAAAAAAGATCTCCGGCACATTGTCATTGCGGCCAACGGGATCAATGATATGGATGCCTCCGGAGAGGAAACCCTTTCCCTGGTGGTGGACCGGGTCAGAAGCGCGGGGATCGAGATATCCTTCAGCGGTCTCAATGATTCCGTCCTGGCGGTGATGAAACGGACCCACCTCTATGAAAAGATCAGGGACCATGTCTATCCGACCATGGAAACCGCCATCTGTACCGTACATGAGCATTCCCACCGGGAAGGGGAAGAGGATGCGTGCCCGCTGATGACGACCTGCCATGTCAATATGCCAGTGTTTGCGAAAGGAAACTGATCATGCCGACCATTACCATATTTCACGGAACCTTCTGCAAGGAAGAACCTGTCATCCGGCGCATTCAGGAATCGACCGGGTATCAGCTCGTTTCCGATGAACAGATCGTCCGGGAAGCGAGGGAACTCTCGAACATGGATGAAAAAAAGATCCGGGCCGGCTTTTCGTCCAGATCGTCCATCTTCAACCAGTTCACCCACGAAAAAGAGCGCGCCATCGCCTTTCTGCGGCTGGCGCTGGCCCGGATGCTGCCGCAGGACGATCTGATGATCGTCGGCTTCTGCGCCCATTTCATTCCCCGGCAAGTGAGCCATGCCCTGCGGGTGGGGATGATTGCCGACATGCCGTTCCGGGTGGCCAACGCCGTGGCGGAACAGAATATTTCCGAAAAGGAAGCCCACCGGCTGATCCAGAAGCAGGATGAGGACCGGGGCGCGTGGGTGAACCGGCTCTTCCGGATGACCGACCCCTGGGATTCATCCCTGTATGATATTCTCATGCCCACGGACAAGATGAGCGAAGACGAAATGGTGGCCCTGGTGGCGGAAAACCTCCGCAGCGAGGTGATCCAGCCCACAGCCGCCTCCCGGAAGGCGGCGGGGGACTATATTCTGGCGGCCCGGGTCGAGGTGGCCCTGGCCAGCGAGGGGCACAATGTGGCGGTCAAGGCCCGGGACGGGGATGTGAGCCTGACCATCAACAAGAACGTGCTCATGCTGAGCCGTCTGGAGGATGAACTCAAGTCCATCGCCGGAAAGATCGAGGGCGTCCGTTCGGTGGAGACACGGGTGGGCAAGGGCTACTACCGGAACGACATCTACCGGAAGTACGACTTCGAGCTTCCTTCCAGGGTGCTGCTGGTCGATGACGAGCGGGAGTTTGTCCAGACCCTGTCGGAACGGCTGATCATGCGGGATATGGGCTCGGCTGTCGCCTATGACGGGGAATCGGCCCTCACGATGGTGCGGGAGGAGGAACCGGAGGTGATGATCCTGGATCTCAAGATGCCCGGCATCGACGGCATCGAGGTTCTCCGGCAGGTCAAGGAGACGCAGCCCGAGATCGAGGTGATCATCCTGACCGGCCACGGCTCCGAAGCCGACCGGGAAATCTGCATGAATCTCGGCGCCTTTGCCTACCTGCAGAAACCGGTCGATATCGATGAACTGAGTGAAACCCTGCGCCGGGCGAACGAAAAGGTTCGTCAGAAAAAGACAGGACGGAACTGAGCAAGTGGAGAACTTTTCTTCAGGAAAACCGATATGACGGAACTTTTCCGAAAACTGAAACCCGCTTTCTGGGATCACGAGAAGGATGAACCGGGCCGGAATCTGTTCAACTTCCGGTTCGTCTGGAAGATTTCCGTCCTGCTGATGAGCATTGTGGCGCTGGTTCCGCTGATCTTCATCACCATTGTCGATTACCAGGTGACCCAGAACGCGATGGAGTCGGAAATTCTCCTGCGGACCGAGCGGCTGGTCTCCAACACCCGGCGGACGGTCTACTTCTTTCTGGATGAACACCGGGCGGTGCTCGACTTCATTGTCCGGGACAACGACTATGACACCCTGAGTGATCCGGCGGAACTGGCGGATGTTCTCGAACATCTCCGGAGCGGGTTTGCCGGGTTCGTGGACCTGGGGGTGATCAATTCCGCCGGGCGGCAGGTGACCTATGTCGGTCCCTATGATCTGGAGGGAACCGATTACAGCGGGCAGGAATGGTTCCGGGAGGTGCTGGAACGGGGAAGCTATATCAGTGATATCTTCATGGGTTTCCGGGAAATTCCCCACCTTGCCATCGCGTTCCGGCACGATCTGCCGGGCAACGATTTTTTCGTGCTGCGGGCCACCATCGACACGGTCCGGTTTGAAAACATCTTTGCCACCCTCAAGATCAGCGGGGAAGGGGATGCCTTTCTCATCAACCATGAAGGCGTGCTGCAGACCGCTTCCCGCTACCACGGCGATACCCTGAC
>JBEPXL010000629.1:0-2789 GCA_041641935.1 Desulfobacteraceae bacterium
AATGAAGATACTCAAGATCGACCATCTGGGCATTGCGGTCAACAGCATCGATGACGGCAGGAATTTCTGGTCCGACGTGCTGGGCCTCGAATTTGAAGGCGCGGAAACGGTTCAGGAACAGAAAGTTACCACCGCCTTTTTTCCGGTCGGCGAAAGCGAAGTGGAACTTCTGGAATCCACAGCGCCCGACGGCCCGGTCGCCAAGTTCATCGAAAAGAAGGGGCAGGGATTCCAGCATGTCGCCTTCCGGGTGGAAAACATCGAAGAGGCCCTGGCGGAACTCAAGGAAAAGGGCATCAAACTGATCGATGAAACCCCCCGCATCGGGGCCGGCGGCGCCAAGATCGCCTTTCTGCATCCCAAAGCCACCGGCGGCGTCCTGGTGGAACTGTGCGAAAGAGAATAAGGCCCCCCCGGCAGCAGGTAATCCGCAGGAACGCGCAGCAGGCAAACGAATCATTGATCACCGCCAAATGATCACTGACACAAAGGAGTATCGAAATGGCTGAACATCCGGATATAGAAAAATGGAAAGAACTGGCCACCAAACTGATGAAGGGAAAGCCCCTGGAGTCGCTGGACTGGATGACCCCCGAAGGCATCAAGGTCAAGCCGCTCTATACGGCGGAAGACCTGGAGGGAAAGGAACACGTCAATACCCTGCCGGGACTTGCGCCCTTTGTCCGGGGCCCCATGGCCACCATGTACGCGGGTCGTCCCTGGACCATCCGCCAGTATGCGGGCTTCTCCACCGCCAAGGAGTCCAACGCTTTTTACCGGCGGGCACTGGAAGCGGGGCAGAAAGGGCTCTCGGTCGCCTTCGACCTGGCGACCCACCGGGGCTATGACTCGGACCATCCCCGCGTCTCCGGTGACATCGGCAAGGCGGGCGTTGCCATCGACTCGGTGGAGGATATGAAAATCCTCTTCGACGGCATTCCCCTGGACAAGATGTCCGTCTCCATGACCATGAACGGGGCCGTGATCCCGATTCTGGCCATGTACATTGTCGCGGCGGAAGAGCAGGGTGTAAAACACGAGCAGCTGACCGGTACGATCCAGAACGATATCCTCAAAGAGTACCTGACCCGGAACACCTACATTTATCCGCCCGAGCCCTCCATGCGGATCGTCTCCGACATTATCGGTTTCTGCTCCGAAAACATGCCCCGGTACAACACCATCAGCATCAGCGGGTATCACATCATGGAAGCCGGAGCCAACTCCGCCCTCCAGCTTGCCTTTACCCTGGCGGACGGTGTGGAATATGTCCGGGCCGCCATCGCGGCGGGCATGGATGTGGACTCCTTTGCCCCGCGGCTTTCGTTCTTCTTCGGCATCGGAATGAACTTTTTCATGGATATTTCCATGCTCCGGGCCGCCCGGTTCCTGTGGCATGAGCTGATGCAGCAGTTCAACCCGAAAAATCCCAAGTCTTCCATGCTCCGGACCCACTGCCAGACCTCCGGCTGGAGTCTGACCGAACAGGATCCCTACAACAACGTCATCCGGACGACACTGGAGGCCCTGTCTGCGGTGCTGGGCGGAACCCAGTCCCTCCACACCAACTCCTTTGACGAAGCCATCGGACGTCCCACCGATTTTTCCGCGCGGATCGCCCGGAACACCCAGCTGGTGATTCAGGAAGAATCCGAAATCACCCATGTGATCGATCCCCTCGGCGGTTCCTACTATGTGGAATCCCTGACTGCCGGACTGGTGGACGAGGCCAAGAAGATCATCCGGGAAATCGAGGAAATGGGCGGCATGACCAAGGCGATCATGTCCGGTATGCCCAAGATGCGCATCGAAGAGTCCGCCGCCCGGAAGCAGGCGCGGATCGACCAGGGCACTGATGTCATCGTCGGTGTCAACAAGTACAAGCTGTCCGCCGAAAAGATCGACTTCGAGGTACGGGAAGTTCCGTCTGCGGTACGGGACGAACAGGTGGCCCGTCTCCAGGAGATCAAATCCGCCCGGGACAAGGCCGCCGTGGAAAAAGCCCTGGCCGATCTGAGCAGGGCTGCGGAGTCCGGCGGTAACCTGCTGGCGGCGGCAATCGCGGCGGTCCGGGCACGGGCCACCGTCGGTGAAGTTTCCGATGCCATGGAGAAGGTCTTCGGACGGTATGTGGCCACCACCCAGTGCATTTCCGGTGCCTACGCATCCGAATATGCCGGTGACAACGAAACGCTGACGTCCCTCCGGAAACGGACCGAGCAGTTCCAGGAAAAACAGGGACGCCGTCCCCGGATGCTGGTGGTCAAGATGGGCCAGGACGGCCATGACCGGGGCATCAAGGTGGTTGCCAGCGCCTATGCCGACCTCGGCTTCGACGTGGATATCGGACCCATGTTCCAGACCCCTGAAGAGGCCGCCAAAATGGCCATCGAAAACGATGTGCACGCGGTCGGCGCCTCCAGTCTGGCCGCCGGACACAAGACCCTGGTCCCGGCCCTGATCGAGGAACTCAGGAAAGTGGGCGGTGAGGACATTCTCGTGTTTGCCGGCGGCGTCATTCCGCCGAGTGACTACGATTTCCTCTATGATGCGGGTGTTGCGGCGGTCTTCGGCCCCGGCACCTCGATTATCGACTCAGCCAACAAGACGCTCAACCTGCTGGAGGAAAAGTACCTCAGGTAGAGGGAGCGTTCCCCTGTCCGCAATGGCCGGTTCCCCAGAAATGGGCGGATTACGGATGACCGGCCATTGACGGCACCTCCCCGGAGGGGAACGCCGGATTGTACCGGCGTTCCCTGATTCCGGCGGGAACCCCGAAACCGATTCAT
>JBEPXL010000630.1:0-2774 GCA_041641935.1 Desulfobacteraceae bacterium
TCCCGCGTCTGGTCATCGGCGGCAAACGAGGGGGCGGCAAATCCTTTCTGGTACGCATCGTCCGGCGGCGGCGTATACGGTGACGCCGGTTTCCACTGGTCGAACTGCTTTTTCAGAAGTTCTTCCGTGGGAATGTTGCGTTCCGGTGCTGCCGGTTTGGCAGGTGCAGCAGGCCCGGGATCTGTTTCGGCTTCGGGTTCCGGGGGCGGTGCTGCTTTCGCCACCTCGGCAAAGTCGAAATCGAACTTCCGCTTCAGCACTTCCCGCGTCTGGTCATCGGCGGCAAACGAGGGGGCGGCAAATCCTTTCTGGTACGCATCGTCCGGCGGCGGCGTATACGGTGACGCCGGTTTCCACTGGTCGAACTGCTTTTTCAGAAGTTCTCCGGTGGGGACTTTCTTCTTCGATGCTGCCGTTTTCTTCGGTGCAGCCTGTTTTGCAGATGCTGCTTCGGTCGTTTTTTTCGCTTCAGCTTTCGGGGCCGGTTCTGCCCTGGCCACTTCGGCAAAGTCGAAATCGAACTTCCGCTTCAGCACTTCCCGCGTCTGATCATTCCCTGCAAAGGGAGGGGCGGCAAACCCTTTCTGATATGCTTCGTCCGGCGGCGGCGTATAGAGTGATGCCGGTTTCCACTGGTCGAACTGCTTTTTCAGGAGCTCACTTGCAGATACAGCCTTTTTCGGGGGCGCCGCCTTCTTTGCAGGTGCTTTTGTCTGCTTTTTGGCAGCGCCACCGGTGGCTTTGCTTTTGGTTCCGCTCTTTTTGGGGGCCGCCTTCTTCTTTGCAGCGGTTTTCGGGGTGGTTGTTGTTTTCTTCTTTTTTGAAGGGGTTTTACCAGAGCTTTTTTTTGCCATAGGAACCTCATTAAAATCGGATTAGCGTGTACGGGCAGTCTGATGTGATCATCAACAATTCGTATAATTTCGCAATAATAAAGGAATGGATTGGGTTTGTAAACCTATTTTTTGGCCATCATATCTCCTTGTAAAAGCAGAAGAAAAGAAGTAAGATACACAAATTGCAGATGGAAAAATCGTGCTGCCGTCACCAATCCGTCACTGAACCGCCAACCGTATATGAGTGAGAATTTGCAAGAGCAGTTGCTGCCTCCGGAACATCTGAATGCCGTTCAGATGATTCCCTATTCCGTGAACCTGTCCCTGAACAGACTCCGCACCGGTATCGACAATATCCGCTATGATGTGTATCTGAGTGACAGTTTCTGCGAGGTCACACGACAGATTCTTTTCCAGATGCTGGCCCGGCATACCCATACGGAAGAGGTTCTCTGTTCGGAAGGAACCAGAAATCTGATCAAGGAAAAGGAGGATTACCGGAAAATCTGCCGGGACATTCTGATTACCGGCATCAACAGGGCCAAGCTGGAAGGGGAGGTACAACTGGATGCCCTGGTCCAGCTGTCGATCATCAAACTGATTCTGGAGGAGATACGGGCGCAGTATGCCACACTGCTGGAACGGCTGAAAAGCATTACGCGCGGATATGAAATGTCCAGCAGGCATGATGAAGCCATAGCGATGAAAAAACGGCAGGCCGAAATCGCCCAGGAGCGGCATATGCTGCTCCGTCTTGTCTGTCAGGATGTTTTTCAGATACTGGAGCCCCTGCATACCGGAGACCTGAATGAAATGCGCCGGGCCAACTTCGGTGATGAAGCGGTGATTCTGGACGATCTCTATGCCAGCCCGATGCTTACGGTAGATAAGCCCACGGAGGACTATTTTACGCTGAACGCCTATTGCCTTCTGTTCGGACACCGTCTTGAGGATGCGGATCGCTATACCAATCTTGTCTCCCTGCTGCAGAATCTGCTGACCGAACTGAAACTTTCTTCCGTATCCGGTTCCGCAGTGCATGATCCCGCCTCCTTTTTGAAGAATCAGGAGAATATCGACCGCCTTTTCAATTACCCCCTGACCCGTCTGATGATCCGGAAACAGAAGAAAAACAGAGAGGACAGTGCCACGCTCCTGCAGCTGAAACACCAGGAAAAAGCGCAGCGACAGCGGCTCCATTTTCTTTTCCGCCGTTTCCGGCGTCTCGGACTCATCCGGAAAATCATTGCCGCCTATGAAATTCAGCCGATCTATCTCGACTACTGCCCGCCGCTGGTCCCTCATTTGATGTCCCAGTACTTTATCTCCTTCCGGGCCAGGCGGAACGTCGGACAGCGGTTGAAGCGGCTCCGGAAATTTTACGGAAATTCCCTGTCCGTCACTTCCCTGCGGAAAAAACGGTGGTCCACCATCCTGCAGACGATCAAGGGCGGCAAGAAACCGTACCTGATTCGGTTTCTGAGGGATTTTGCCTGTTTTCACAGGGATATGGAAAACTACAGACATCTGCAGGAAACTCTTGAAACGATTCATCTGGTAACGGAAAAAAAGCAGATTCAACTGTCCCAGACCAACAATACCCTTTATGAATTCCGGCTGCCCCATGAGTCCGCCGTCGGGGATCAGCCGATTATCAATCATGTCATTATCAAGGCGGATGTAAGGGGGTCTACCGACATTACCCACCGGATGATGGAAATGGGACGCAATCCGGCGACGCACTTCAGCCGGAATTTCTTTGAACCCATTAACGGTCTCCTGCACAAATATGGCGCACAGAAAGTCTTTGTGGAAGGAGATGCCATCATTCTGTCGATCTTCGAGCATGAACAGCAGCCGGAAGGGTTCTACAGTGTGGCCCGGGCCTGCGGACTGGCCGGGGATATCCTTGCCGTCGTCCGGCAGGGAAACCGGAAG
>JBEPXL010000631.1:0-2772 GCA_041641935.1 Desulfobacteraceae bacterium
AAAAGAGGGAAACCGTTTCCCTGTCAGAATATCATTCGACAGGCCAAAATACTGGAGCGCGGCCTCATTGGCTTTCTCGATGATGCCCTCCCGGGTCATTACCAGATAGCTGACCGGTGAATAGGTAAACAGATCGCTCAGATACTGGTGGGACGTCTCCAGCCGGTTGCGGTTGTCCTGAAGTTCCTCGTTCTGTAGTTCCATTTCGATCTGGTAGACATGGATCTCCTCGATGAGGGTTTTCAGATCGCAGGTCGTCAGATCGGGGAGTTCCGAACCGAGCTGCTCCAGCATTTCGTAAGCCCTGCGGCGTAACTGCTGGTAGCGGTCCGTCCGGTTTCCGGAGAGGGGCAGACGATTTTTCATGATTCTGTCAGTCGGGCAGATAGACTGCTTCCGGCAAAAATGCCAGTAAAGATATATTGTTTCTGTTGAGAAAAGTTCTTATCATTTACGGGACTTCGCGTCCAGTGGTAAAGCGGCAGCCCCGTGCCGGGGCCGCCGTTCCCGGAAAACATGCTCCTACCCCTCCGCCGCATGACGGGCGGCTTCATCCAGGCGGGCTTCGATATACCGGAGCAGATCCTCGTCCCATTCCTCCAGATCGAAACAGACCGCGTCCTGCCCCAGCAGTCCTTCGGGCACGAAATCGCCTTTCTCCTCCGGATCGGTGATCATGTCACCGTAAAAGCAGACCGAGAGCCAGCGGGGATCGTCTTCGATGACATCCACCATGCTGAACAGCTCCCGGGTCTTCTGGTTCTGGTGGGATGCCCGCAGAGAATAGGTGACGCCGGGCCGGGGTTTGAAATCAAGCAGTACACCGACCATTTCCGCCAGACGGTCTCTCAGCCGCATAAAGGCTTTTCTGTTCTGTTCCGGGGTATCTCGCCAGTCCGCGATAAAGGATTCCAGTTCCTGTTGTGCTGTCTGATCCATTGCGTCTCCTCCTGTTTATGGTGATAAAGAATATGGTAAATCACTTGCCACCTGCCTGCTTCCGGAACATCGGTACAGGCCGGGGAACCCTCCTTTTCCCTGATTGATCCGGCAGGAACATAGTAACTGAAGACCGGGAAAATTGGAACCGGCAATTTATCCTGCATGAGAATATGACCGGAGATGATCCTGTCGGGTGTTTTCAATGGCAGAACTGCTTCAGGTGTATTCTGTATTCAAGCCTTATAGCGATTCATGTCAATCCATATTTTTATAAAATGCTATAAAATTAAATGATTAATAATTTTGTAATAATCGATATGTATTCTGAAGAATACAGAAGTTTCCCTTCACTCTCACAATTTTATTGCAATTCTCCGCCAGTCCGACTACCTTTTCAACCAGTTGATCCCATAACCTGTTGGACCATCGGAATAACAAAGAGAATCCATGAAATACCCGGTCGTCTTCGATTACCTCGACTACAGAGCCTATCTCAAGGACATGTTCCAGTACCGGAAACAGCAGTTCCGGTACTTTTCCTACCGGTTTTTCGCCCGGAAGTCGGGGTTCAAGTCTCCCAATTTTCTGAAGCTGGTCGCCGAAGGACAGCGGAACCTGAGCCGGGCCAGTATCCCGAAAATCGCGCGGGGATTCGATCTGAAAAAGCAGGAGCAGGAATATCTGGGATACCTGGTGCTGATGAACCAGGCCACAACCCACGAAGAAAAGAACCGGTACTACCAGCAGATGATTTCCGCCAGAGGGTACAACAGCATCCTGAATCTCGATCAGGCCCAGTACGACTATTTTTCCAGATGGTACTACCCCGTAGTCCGGGAAATCCTCATGCTCGGCGACCGCCGGATTACCGCTCCGGAAATCGCCCCGCTGCTGAATCCGCCCATCAGTGTCCCGGAAGCCGAAAAGACCGTTACCGTGCTGCAGGATCTGGGGCTGGTCCGGAAAGATGAGGACGGACAATGGGAACCGGTTGAAAAGAATCTGACCACCGGCCCCGAAATCCGGTCTCTGGTCATCGCCAATTTTCACCGGGAAATGATCCGGCTGGCCGGGGAGTCGCTGGAACGGTACCCGGCAAGGGAAAGAGACATCACCGGCCTGGTTCTGAGTGTGTGCAGTGAGCGTATGCCGGAACTCAAAAAGAAAACCGCTGCCTTCCGCAAAGAACTCCTGGAACTGGCTTCCGGAGAGGAGAACCCGGACATGGTGGTACAGGTCAATATTCAGGTATTTCCGCTGACGAAACAGATAAAGGGGAAGAAGTAATGGCACGCCGTTTCCGCCGTCGGGCATCCGTTGTGATCGGTACATGGTTCATGATTCTTGTGTTGGTTCTCTGCGGATGTGCGCAGAACACCGAGATCGGAAATCCCGAAGCCTCCTCCGGCCTGATCGCCCTGAGCGATGACGCGGAAGTGGATACCTATCTCCGCGATCAGTTGCGCGAAGATATCGCGGAACCGGTTCCGCCCCCTGACTTTGGAGGGGACAACGACGGCGGTGCAGGCGCACCGGCCATGGAAAGCCCGCCGGGCATTGAATTCTTCCCCCGGAAGGATACGGTGCTGGTGGATGGCGGCATCATTTACGCAGCCGACGGCGACCAGGTCGTGGTACTCCGCGCTGCGGAAAACGGTGAACCGGAAGTGCTGGCATCCATTTATGCCGGCGGAACCCTGACCGCTCTCCACCGGATCGGAACCCGGCTGCTGGCCGTCCGGCAGATCGAATCACAGACCGATGCTGCTGTACCGACCCTCATTTCCGAAGTCCGAACCGGCATCCGGGTGATCGACATTTCCGATCCGG
>JBEPXL010000632.1:0-2758 GCA_041641935.1 Desulfobacteraceae bacterium
ATATGTGATCTGGGATGAGGAAGAAAATGTCCTTGAAGTCCGGTATGTCACCTATGACATTGAAGCGGTGGTCAAAAAAATTCTCGACGCCGGACTGCCGGAGGTGAATGCCCTGCGGCTGCGATAGACAGAATGCCGATTTACCTTTACGACAGTGCCGACGCCTCTTTCTTTGCAGAAGGGACGTTTTTTACCGGCTGATGATCCATCTGCATCTCATATGCGAAACCTGAACGGATACTGCATTACGCATTGAAGGAGAACCCCATGAATTTTATGTTGCCTGCCTACACCCCGCCGGATTTCAGCGCACCGGAATTCCGGAATGCACCGGTTGTCAATTTTGTTCCGGCGGAACAGGACGGTGTCGCCCCGGAGCAATATCATGCCACCTCCGTCTTTCCGGAATATCTTCAGATCCGGGAAGGGGAATGGCGTCTGGCGGAGCAGTCCCGCATGGACTGTGTATTTGTGCTGGAACCCGATGAATCCATTGCCGTAAAGGAGTTCCGGAATCTCAAGGCCGGAGACCGTGTCGCCTGCGGCCGTCGGGAAAACGGCGAGGACGGCATCTATGTGCATACCGACGCCTTTGCCTTTCCGGCCCATGTGGCCGAAAAATTCGCGTTCCGGTCCCAGTTGACACGGGAGACCTCCTTTTCCATAGACTATGACGAACTGTACGATCTTCTGCAGCACGAACGGGAGAACGGGTTTATTGTCTGGGTCATGGGACCGGCCGTGGTCTTTGATCAGGATGCCCGGGAAGCCTTTGTGCGGCTGATCCGCGCCAATTACGTTCATGCCCTCCTGGCCGGAAACGCCCTTGCGACCCATGATGTGGAAGGCGCCCTGTTCGGCACGGCCCTGGGGCAGGAACTCTACTCCAAACGGAGCGTCTCCCTGGGCCATTACAAACATCTGGACGCCCTGAACCGGGTCCGGTCGCTTGGGTCCATGAAAAAAGGCATCGCGGAAGGAGTCATCGGCAACGGTATCATGCGGGCGGTCATCGAACATGATGTTCCCTATGTGCTGGCCGGTTCCATCCGGGATGACGGTCCCCTGCCGGAGGTCGTCGCCGACGCCTATGCGGCCCAGGACAAAATGCGGGCCCAGACCCGGAAGGCGACCACGGTCATCGCCCTGGCGACCCAGCTTCATGCCATCGCCACGGGGAACATGGTTCCCTCCTATACGGTAATGCCGGGGGGGCTGGTGCGGCCGGTCTATTTCTATGCCGTGGATATGTCGGAATTCGCCATCAACAAACTGGCAAACCGGGGCTCACTGACGGCCCGTTCGATTCTGACCAATGTACAGGATTTTGTGGTTACAGTGGAGCGGGGACTGCAGAACCGGTCGGCGGTATAGTCGTCTCATCCCTTCTGTTCGACAGTTTTACTGATCCATCGCGCAGAGAGAGAGAAAAACAAAAGAGAGAGAAGAAAGGATCCAGGACCGGATGAAGGAGATTGTGGAACTGACCAGACGGCTGGTCGGGTTCAAGACCATGCACGGCCATGCGGATGAAATCCGGCGGTGCGTCCAGTTTATGGAAATCTGGCTGAATGACAGGGGCATCGCATTCCACCGCCTCGAATACGGCAATCTGCCGTCCCTGATGGTGCTTCCCCGGCAGGATTACGCGCCGGTGCTGCTGATGAGCCATATCGATGTGGTGGACGCATCGGATGACCTGTTTACGGCTGTTGAAAGAGACGGCAGACTGTATGGCCGGGGCACCAAGGATGACAAGTATGCCGTGGCCCTTTCGCTGGTGATGGTTTATCATTATCTGGAGAAACTGCGAAAGCAGGGAAAAGACCAGGCGGATATGCCCTTCGGCCTGCTGATCACCAGCGACGAGGAAACCGGCGGGCGGAGCGGAGCCGCTGTGGCCCTCCGGACCCTCCGGACCGAATTCGGCATCGCCCTGGACGGCGGTGATCTGAATACAGTGATTGTAAAGGAAAAAGGGCTTTTTCAGCTCCGGCTGATCGCCAGAGGAAAGGCGGCCCACGGGGCGCGACCCTGGAGCGGGGTCAATGCCGCCGAGATTCTGATGGAGGATTACGGAAAGATCCGGGCGCTGTTCGAGCCGTCAGCGCTGGAATATCCGGTGACGGATCACTGGCACCGGACCGTCAATCTGGGGATTCTGCGGGCCGGAAAATCGACCAATCAGGTTCCCGACCTTGCCGAAGCGGCGCTGGATATCCGCTTTACGGAGCATGATGATATCGACGCGCTGTTTGCGGAAATGCAGCGCCGGATCCGGGGGGAACTGGTGGTGCAGAGCCGGGACAACCTGTTTGACGGCGGTGCGTCCCCCTATCTTGATCTGCTGCTGGAAATCGCCCCCGATGCCCGCACCGATGCGGAACACGGGGCCAGCGATGCCCGGTATCTTTCGGAACACGGGATTCCCGGCGTGGTCTGGGGGGCCAGCGGGGGGGATATTCATTCGCCGGATGAGTATGTGGACATCGCGAGCCTTCAGGTGCTGAGCGATATCCTGATGGCGTATATGGACCGGGTGATGCAGCAGATACATCAGTGAAGGCAGGTTATGCAAACGACCATTCTGATCATGGATGATGACGAAAGACGTCTGAACGCGATGCGGTTGTTTCTTTCGGAAACCGATCCGCAATCTTCTGTTGTCTGTTTCGATAACGCACCGGATACCATCGCTTTTCTCCACAGGAACCTTTCTTTCTGTTCATCTGATTTCTCTGGATCACGATCTGGGACT
>JBEPXL010000633.1:0-2754 GCA_041641935.1 Desulfobacteraceae bacterium
AATCTGAGGATGTACAGCGTTATGATTCTCTGCACGTTCAAGAGGTGACCGGATGATGCAACGACATGTCAAATGGCTGCGGTCCGAAATCGACCAGTGGGTCCGGGACGGGCTGATCGAACCGGATCAGGGACGGGCGATCCGGTCCCGGTATTCCGGCACCGGCGCCGTTGCCTGGGGAAAGGTGATCTTTTCCGGTATCGGTGCGGTCATGATCGGGCTGGGAATGATCCTCTTTTTCGCCTACAACTGGGAAGATATGCACAAGTTCGTCAAGCTGGGCATCATCTTCTCCGCCCTGATCGCCGCTCACGCTGCCGGATTCCGGTTCCGCCGGGAAGCGGGGAACCACCGGGCCGCCGGAGAGGGGTTTCACCTCCTGGGAACCATGCTCTTCGGCGCGGGCATATGGCTTGTCGCCCAGATTTACCATATCGACGAACATTTCCCCAACGCCTTTCTCGTCTGGGGGCTCGGGGCACTGGCCCTGGCCTGGGCCATGCCGTCGGTTCCCCAGGGAATCGCCGCCGCTGTTCTGCTGGTCATCTGGAACGGGGCCGAGTCCCTGGCGTTTGACAATGCCAACCCCGCCGGACCGCTGCTCGTCTTTGCCGGCATTCTGCCCCTGGCCGGCATTCTCCGTTCCCGTATTCTTGCGGCCGTGGGGATGGTTTCCTTTCTGGTTTCCCTCTGCTTCAGCGCGGTCAGAATCGATGAACTGATGGTGGTTCTTCTGTTTCTCTGGTGCGGTGGTCTCGTGGCACTGTCCATTTTCCTCCGGGAGAATGATCTGCTGCCGGAGGTTGCTCCGGTAGCGGCCTGGATCGGCGGGCTTCCGTATCTGTCGATCCTGTATGCGATGAGTTTTGAAGATGTGGGCGGAGATCCCATCCACCTCGACTTCGGGGAGCCTCTGGTGTGGATCGGCTTTTCCCTCTCCGCCCTGTTCGCCTTCGGCCTCTGGGGAATGGTGATGCTGTGGCGCACCGGAGCGGGAAAGAGACCGGTTCCGCCGGAGGACAGGCTGCCGGAGGTACTCCGCCTGAACAGCTTCGGTGTACCGGTCGCACTGGTTTTCTTCACCCTGCAGGCGATGCCGGATATGGGGCTGACCGGCTGGGCCGGGGCAGGGTTGTACAACCTCATCTTTCTCTTCCACGCCATTCTGCTGATCGTCTACGGATGCCAGACCGGCGAAGCCCGGTGGACCTTTGCCGGGTGTTTTCTGGTGGCCCTGCTGACCGCGTCCCGGTATGTGGATCTGTTTGAAAGTCTTCTCATCCGTTCGCTGGTTTTTGTCGTGGTCGGTGCGCTGATCTTCATTACCGGCAACATCTATACCCGGACCCGGAAAGAGAAACAGGAGGGACCGGCATGAGAAGAACCTTCATCCTTCTGGCGATCCTGTTTCAGGTGGCGGTGCTGGTCTTCATGGCGGCGGAAAGGGAGTATATCGTCCGGGCCGGAGAGACGGTCTACCTGCGCACCGCGCCGGTGGACCCCCGGGACATTTTCCGGGGCGACTATGTCCGCCTCGACTATGACATTTCCACCATCCACAGGGAGCAGCTGCGGGGCGATCTGATCGATCATGGCACGGACAATGGTTACGAAGTCTATGCGGTCCTGTCCCGCAATGCGGACGGACTGGCAGAGGTTGTTTACGCCACGGACGATCCCCCGGATGAAGGGCTGTTCATCAAAGGGCGCATTGCACCGGACTGGCGGTTCAGAAAGGGCAGGGGCATCCGGGTCCGGTACGGCATAGAAGCCTATTTTGTCCAGCAGGGGAAGGGGCTGGAAATGGAAGACCGGCGCGGACGGCGCAATGAAATCCAGGTTCCCATGGAAATGGCTGTCGCCCTCGGCGGCGACGGAACCGCCGTGATTCAGGGACACCGCTGGAGCCGCCTCGGCATCGGAATGGAGGTCATTTCCCGACCGGAGCAGAATGGGAATCGGACGCAGGAGACGGTGGAAAATGACACAGACGAAACGGACGGTCTGCAGATCCGGGTGACGCTGATGAATGCCTCGGATACCCCTCTTGCCCTGGTGGATCTGCCGGACCACCGTTCTTTCTCCCTGGAACCGGTCGCCTGGGCGGAAAAGGACTGGCAGCTCGCCCATCCACCGCAGCCGGTGGCGCCTGAAGCCGGTGATGTCATCACTCTTGCACCGGGGGAGACGGCGTCATTCGATTTTGACTTTTCAATGGAGCGGTGGTTCGTGCAGGCCGAAGACGGAAAACCGCTTTCCCTTGCCCGGCTGGAGACGAGGGAAATGTTCCGGCTGATCTACAATCCGCCGGAACCGGAACAGACCCGGCATCTGCCCCGCAGCGATCTCATCTGGCATGGTACGTTGCCGTCGCAGGCATTCAACAGCCGGGGCAGAATCGATTAACCGCACAGAAAAAGGAGGATGCATGACTGACAATACAATCCCGACGAGACCTTTCGGCAGCACAGGAAGACCCGTTACACAGGTCGGTCTGGGCGGTGAAGGGGTTCTCCGCACCCACGGCCGTAACGAAGAAGCCCGTGCGGTCATCCGGGAGGCCCTCGCTCAGAATATTTCCTATTTCGACTCGGCCCGTGTCTATTCGGACAGCGAACTGTACTACGGTTCCATCTGGGGCAAAGCACAGGATACCCGCAACAGTGTGTTTCAGGCCAGCAAGTCGGCCAGCCGGGACCGGGACGGTGCGCTGCGGGATCTCGAAGAAACCCTCAACCGCATGAAAACCGATCA
>JBEPXL010000634.1:0-2754 GCA_041641935.1 Desulfobacteraceae bacterium
CGGACAACCCGCCGAAGAAGATACCCGCAACCCCCAGGGCGATCAGGATTTCCCCTACCGGAAAATCCGTTCCCGGCAGCAGCAGTGTGGTCATGCGGAGGAACCCGTAGATGCCCAGTTTCACCACAATGGAAGAGAGCATGGCGCTGACCGGGGTCGGGGCCGCGGTGTGAAAATCGGGCTGCCAGAAGTGAAAGGGAAAGGTGGCGCTCTTGATCATGAAAGCGGACAGGAGCAGGGCCACTGCCGCCGGAAGAAGCGGACGGGACGGGTCCTGTGTAATCAGGATGGAGAGATGGGCCAGATTGAGGGTTCCGAAGGCGACGTAGAGGGTTCCCACCGCCAGCAGCAGGAATACGGCGGCAAGCTGGCTCATGTAGTAGTATTTGTAGGCGGCCTCCACACCGTAGCGGTCATCGGAGATGGCGGTGAGGACGGTGCTGGAAATGGCCAGCAGTTCCACAAAAACGAACAGGTCGAACAGATCGCCGGCCAGAAAGGCCCCCGTAAGCCCGGCGGAAAGAAAGAGAAACAGTGAATAAAAAGCGGGATACCGGACGCAGCTGTCCCGGCTGCCCATCGCATAGACAACGCCCGCGACGATCACTGCCTGACTCATAATGACAAACAGAACCGACAGAAGATCGGCGACCAGGGTAATCCCGAAGGGCGCGGGCCAGCCCCCGACCTGAAAGATCTCGGGTTGACCGGTTTCCCGGATCAGTATCCAGAGCCAGAGGGAGCATCCCAGGGCCGCGACGGCGGAGATCAGCGCCATCGTCGCACGGAGCCTGAGAGACGTGCGAAATAATAATGCCGCCAGCGCGCCGGTAAACGGCAGCAGGATGGGCATCATCACGATATTGTTCCGGAGAGTTTCCATGAGGCCCATCTTTAATACTTTAACCCGTCAACTTTGTTGGAATCGCCGGTTTCATAGCGTTCGGCGATGATGTAGAGCATGGAAAGAACAAAGGCCGAACCGCCGAGGCTGATGACGATGGCCGTCAGGATCAGGGCCTGGGGAAGCGCGTCGCTGTAGCGCCCGGCAAGTTCGGTGACATAGGCAGCCTTTTCGCCGAGGTAGGCCCCGCATGACAGCAGAAACAGGTTGAGTGCATTGGCCAGAATCATCAGTCCCATGACCGAACGGATCACATTGCGGCGGAGGATCAGGTAGAGTCCGGCGGCAAAGGTTACACCGATGGCAAAGGCGGTCAGTATTTCCACAGTTTATTCCTCACAGTCTTCCGGGCGGCCCAGGGTATTGAGCATGTGGGTCACACTCCCGAGGACGCTCAGGCATATGGCGATTTCAAAGAAAAGGGATGTACTCAGGTGAACCCGCTCCGGCAGAGGCAGCCCGATCCGGTAGCCGAAATCGACATTGGAAAAAAAATTGCCGGTGACAAAGGCCGCGATGACGCCGGAGACGACGGCGATCAGAATACCGCTGGCGATGAAGGTGGATGCCCTGAGCCACCAGAGGCGCTGCCGGGTCTGCTCATAGCCGAAGACCACATACCAGAATCCCACGCCGATACTGATGATCACCCCGGCCGTGAATCCGTCCCCGGGCTGGTCATGGCCGTAGAGGATGTGGCAGATTCCGATCACCATCGCCAGCGGCAGGGAAATCAGCGCCAGTCCCCGGATGAAGGGGGAACTCTTGATGCCGCCGACGCCCATTGTTTTGAGCGGGCCCTCGTAAAAGGGGTTGTATTCGAGGCAGAGGAATTCCAGGTTCCGGTGTTTTTTCGAAGCATACTGCAGCAGGGTATAGATGCCCAGGCCGGCAATGCTGAAAACGGCGATTTCAATCAGGGTGTCCATGCCCCGGAAGTCGATGATGATGGCGCCGACAATACTGCGGGAGGCGAGAACAGATTCTGCCTTTGCTTCAAAAAACGGGGTAAGGGCGCTGAACCGGGGACGGGAGACCAGCGCCGCCAGGGACAGAAGCATCACAAAAACGCCGAAAGATCCCGCGATTAAAATATCCCGCAGCCGCCGCAATCTGCCGGCATTCAGGGGAATGGCCTGGGCTTGCTTCCGCAGCCGCCGGGGCAGGCGGGAGAGGGCCAGCACCAGAATCACCAGGGTCAGAATATCCACCACAATCTGCACCAGTGCAACGTCCGGCGCCGGTTCCAGCGCCAGCAGAACGGCGACGCCCAGTCCGGACGCGGCAAAGGCCAGAATGGCGTGGAAATCGCTCCGCAGTACCACACAGACCAGCGCCGCCCCGGCTGTAACCAGCAGGGCCAGCAGCCTCAGGATGATCATTTCCCCTTCCAGATCGAGCCCCGGCCCTGTGATTTCAAACAGGCGCAGCGCCGGAAGAATGCCGTCGAACCCGGCCAGCAGCAGAAGGGTTCCGGTCAGAATGATGATCAGATACAGCCGCAGCCGCCCCGTCTGCAGCCGGGTAAAGAGGAAGGAAAGCCGGTCAATGGATCCGATCACCCGGAGATAGAGAATGTTGAGGGACCATCCTCCGATGATGCGCTCCTGGAGTGCGCGGACCCGGTGGCGGTAGAAAAAGATGATCGTTCCGCAGAAAACCGCCAAACTGGACAGAAACAGGGGAATGTTCAATCCTGTCCACATTTTGAGGGAAACCTTGACCTTGCCCCCGTATGCGGCCCCGGCCGCACTGGCCAGAAACATGGCCTCGACTTTGGGTTCCGGCAGCAGGCCGATGGCGATGGACAGCACGGTCGGAATCACCGGTGCAAGGAGCATGAGTACCGG
>JBEPXL010000635.1:0-2752 GCA_041641935.1 Desulfobacteraceae bacterium
CGGGGGGCGGGATTACAAGGACGGGGCGGAGAGCCTCTCCGTCGGCGTCATTCCCAACACACCGCTCTCCCCGGAAAAGCAGCTGATGGTGCTCCGGGATTATCGTTCTTCGGTGCTGGTGACAACGCCGTCCGCCGCGGCGCAACTGGCCACCCACCTGTTCCGGTCCGGGCTGAACCCGACGGCGCTCAACCTGAGACGTGTGATCCTGGTGGGGGAGCCGCTGGAGCAGTCCTTCCGGGAAATGCTGGCTGACCAGCTTCACGCGGAAAACTGGCTCCATTTCGGCCTGAGTGAAGTTCCCGGTCCGGCCATCGCCTTTGAGTGTGAGGCGCGGGAAGGACTGCACATCAACGGAGACCATTTTCTGCCGGAGATCATCGATCCGGAGACCGGTGAGATGCTTGATGCCGGAAAACCCGGTGAACTGGTGCTGACAACGCTGACGGCACGGGCGTTTCCCCTGATCCGCTTCCGCACCGGAGAACGGGCACGACTCCTCCCGGAACACTGCTCCTGCGGTCGTATTCTTCCCCGGATGGAATGGCTGTCTCCCCGGACCGATGCCCTGCTCAATGTAAACGGCGTCAAGATCGACCGGAACCAGATCGAGCGCCGGATTGAAATGGTGCTGGGGGTTATCCCGCCCTGGCGGCATGTGGTCCGGCGGGACGCGGGGGAAAAAAACCGGCTGGAAGTGTGGCTCGGCGTGACCGAAGATTTCTTCTCCGATGAGATCAGAGGACTGGAAGAGCGCATCCGGACCCTGAGCACCACCCTTCATGAACATATCGGCGTTCCGGTTGCGGTCCGGTTGCGGGAGGCGACTGACCTGTAATCCAGTCGATTACCGGATGATCCTACTCCCGTGTTTTTCCTTCTGTCCGCTTCCGCAGCCAGGCAGAGAATGCATCCCGTGATTCAAAGTCAAGGAAAATATCCGACAGTTCCGTCAATTCATCTGAATTCAGCGGCTGGATCAGAGGCAGCACATCATCCGTTTCCATGCCGAACTTTCTGGCGATCAGCCTGGCAAGCATGAGTGCTTCACCTTTTCGTGTTCCCTGCTCGATTCCCCGCTGCACCCCCTCTTCCATTCCCCTTTTATAGCCCATTTTTTCCACACTTGTGATATACGGCGTTTTTCGTTCCTCCTCAAAGGCGCTCAGTTCCTGCCAGAAGAGATGTTCTTCTTTCTCCGGCAGATACATGAGCCAGTCTATAAACCGGAACAGGTTGATAATATCCTGACGGGAAAATTCTTTCCGATACAGGTGACGGACCAGCGCCATCTTTTCCCGTCTGCGTCTGGTTCTGTCCTTTGCTGTCTTACGGGTATGCAAACGCGCCAGTACCACGGTTGCAAACGGGTTGTCACTTTCTTCCAGTGATACCAATCATATCAGTGGCAGCACTGATGGAAAGAAAAAATACCAACTCCGCCTGGAATACCCGCTTACAGGTACAGCTTTCCCTTATCCGCAGATTGCTTGACACCCTCCGTCAATTCTGAAATAGATATTTCTTTACACACAAAACCGAATTCTTTCAGGAGGCATCCATGTCTTTCGACATGATCTATACCTTCAGCGTGCTGGCCATTGCCGTTCTGTTCTTCATTTTTGAATGGATCCGGGCGGATGTCGTCGCCGTTCTGGTCCTGGTGAGCCTGACGGTCGGTGGCGTTCTGACACCTGATGAGGCATTCGCCGGTTTCAGCAGCAATGCCGTCATCGCCATCGGCGCATTGCTGGTAGTCAGCACCGGGCTGGTCCGCAGCGGTGTCGTCAAATGGATCGCCGATCACCTCAAGTCCATCGTCAGAGACAGCCGGCGTCTCCTGATCCTGACCTCCACCCTGATTCCGGGGATTCTTTCCGGCTTTATCAATATCGTAGCCGCAGTGACGATCTTTATCCCTGCGGTGCGGCGAATGGCCCGCCAAAGCAACCAGGATTCCGCCATTCTTCTGCTGCCGATGGCGGTAACAGGACTGGTGGGAGCGAATCTGTCTCTTATCGGCGCATCCCATAACCTGGTCGTGGACAGCCTGCTGCAGGAAGCGGCTTCGGAGTCCTTCGGATTTTTTGAATTCTCTCCCATCGGAGCGGTGCTGGTGGTTGTCGCCGTGATCCACGCGCTCCTGTTCGGTCCCTGGCTCCTCAAAGGCAAAAAAGACAACGGCAGCGAAGAAGAAGACCAGCATACAGACGACGAGGATCTGATCAATATCTACGAGATGAACAACCGGCTGTGGGAAATCCTGGTCATGTCCGGTTCATCAGTGGCAGGGAAACCACTGAAGGAGATCGGTATGGGAACGGACTATGGTCTCAACCCGATCCTTGTACTGCGGAACGGTGATCAGCACCCGGTCGAGAATTCAGATTTCCGCCTTGCGGAAAAGGATGTGGTTGCCGTGGGGGGACGGGAGGAACGGGTGATGGCCTTTGCTCAATCCCATGATAACATTTCCGTTCTGGGGCAGCCCGATCTGAAGGAGGAATATTCCTGGAGCGCCTTTGAACTGGTGGAAGTGGTGGTTCCGCCCCGGTCACCGGCCATCGACCGGACCCTGCGGGAAATCCATGTCCGCCGGGATTTCGGCCTGACCTGCATTGCCCTATGGCGGAAAGACCAGGCGTACCGTACGGAGACACGGGACCGGAAACTGAAGGAAGGAGACGCCCTGCTGCTCTTCGGCTCACGGGAGCGGGTGTGCCGTTTTGATCCGAAGCCGGATTTCCTCTGG
>JBEPXL010000636.1:0-2733 GCA_041641935.1 Desulfobacteraceae bacterium
GAACCGGGCGTGCCGATCAGGGTAAACGTATGGGGCATCTATTCACTGACGGCCACGAACCGGTAGACATCATCATCCCATTCGTCCGCCTCCTGCTGGTTGGAAAGATCGGCGTCGGGATACGCTTTTTCCAGTCGGGTGATCATGTCATCGGAAAGATAATGATGGTGAAGGTCCAGTTTTTCCAGACGGGCGAGATTTCCGGCCTTCAGCAGGGCCTCTCCTCCTTTATCGCTCAGGTTTCCCAGGGAAAGGTCCAGCACTTTGAGCCGCCGGACTATGACAGCATCGTCGATGGCTTCGGCCAGTTCGTCTGCATAATGACAGTTCCGGAGGCCAAGGTATGTCAAATTCGGGAAGAGATTACCGGAAAGGATCGGCTGCAGATCGGTAATGCCTGAATTTGCGCCGTATCCGTCATCTCCGATCCAGATTTCAAGGTGTTCCAGTCGGGGCAGTTCACCGTGAATGATCTGGCGGATGACGGAGACATCGAGTCCGCCGCTTTCGATGATCAGCGTTTTCAGGTCGGGAAGCTTGATGCTGCCCAGAGAAAGCCCTTCTCCGCCGCGGATGCGCAGGTGTTCGAGGTGGGGATATGCAGTCCAGAGGGAGGAGAAATCGGATAGAACGATCCAGGAGATTTCAGATTCTTCCATCTGAATGTCGCCGATGAAGAGTTCCCGGAGGCTGGAAAGGGTGGAACTGGCATCGGAAAGCCGGGAAATAAGGTCGGCGGCATTGTTGCCTTCGGCGACGCCGCCCCAGTCCCCCATGATCAGTGAGGTGGTACTGGATGCGCCGGAAGCGGTCAGGAAGTTTTCCAGTACATTCACGCCGGTTTTGCCTTCATCATAGTCCTCCCAGTCCACCCGGAGCCGCCAGGCGACGCCGGGGTCAATGGGGATGCCGGGGGTAAAATCGACAACTTTTTTTCCGCAGAATTCTGTCAGATTTTCATAGATGGGCATGTCGGTTCCTGTCGTTTGGGGTTGGATGATGTATTTATTGATGGAGATCGATGTTGCTGTTCTGTCGGTCTGTCCTCATGATGCTCCCGGCAGGAATGATCGCAGCATGGTAGTACCTGCCGGGGTGCAGAGCAAGGCAAGGGCAAGGCAGTTCAGGATGACAGTGAACTGGAATATGAAACGGAATGGTTGTTTTTGTGTTTTATGACGCAGTTTTTGTTGAGCGATGAGAGCGCCGGGCCAGCCGCCGGCCAGTGAGAGCAGGTGCAGTGTACTTTCCGGGGTTCGCCAGGTTCCTTTCCGGGCTGCGGATTTGTCCTTTGCGTAGAGGAGGAAGGTGAAGAGGCTGGTGATGATGTAGAGGGCGGGGAGCCAGTATGGAATTTTTGCGGTACAGGCGGAGATGATGAGAATGGTGAGAAAGGCTGTTGCAAATAGGATGGACAGGGATGGAAGGCGGCGTTTTGGTTTTTGCGGAGGGCGATTGGCGGATTTTGTGGTTCTTATTGTGCGGGTGCGGGGTTTTGCCGGCATAATGTTGATCTTTCCGTTTAGAAATATTTTCCATATCAGCACATTGCAGAGGCTTTATTTTTAATGAGCAGGGCGTACAATCTGCCACAAGTCATCCGCTGTGGCGAACAGAAAAAATCACTGCCCATCCTGCCCCAACTGTCTCTGTGATGAACTGACTATCTATCTGATAATTTGACTCTATTACCACACATTTGGGATTCTGCAAGAAAAAAGAGAGCAGTATCTCCATCTGCCGGCTAAGCGGGACCGGTTCTGACATTTCCACGCTGCAAAAAACTGCTGTTCCGTCTTGACCTGAACGGCTGCCGTGATAAGATATAAAATTTGGTAAAAACACTGTCTCCGGCGCACTTTCACCGTTCGGCAGCAATAAAAAGCATTTTCATTCGCCCAGAATTGTATGAATGATATTCCGTCAAAACCGCTCTGGTCACAGGATCTGTACCTGAACGCGCTCATTTTTGCCGCCCGCGCCCATCAGGGCCAGTTATTTCCCGGCACGAAGCTGCCTTATGTAGTCCATCTGAACATGGTCTGCATGGAAGTGATGGCCGCCCTGCCCTGCTCTCCGGAGGCCGACGGCGATCTGGCGGTTTTATGCGCCCTTCTGCATGATACCCTGGAAGATACGCAGACGCTGTACAGGGATATCCGGGAGCAGTTCGGCACACCGGTTGCCGACGGTGTTCTGGCGCTGACCAAGGATCTGTCCCTGCCGAAAGCGGCGCAGATGAAAGACAGCCTCCACCGGATCCGGTTACAGCCGGTCGAGGTCTGGATGGTGAAACTGGCCGACCGGATCAGCAATCTCCAGACGCCGCCCCGTTTCTGGACAGCCGAAAAGGTTGAACGATACCGGGAAGAAGCGCTTGTGATCCATGACACGCTTCAGTCGGCCAGTTCGTTTCTGGCCCGGCGGCTCCGGGAGAAGATCCAACAGTATCCACCGGCGGCATGAACAAAGGAGTGTTCCCCATGAAAAGCTATCGAAAAGAACTCTGGTTTCACGTCCCCACCCGGCGGGCGCTCATCAACATTACGCCCCGGGTGGAGGAATGTCTGGCGGAAAGCGGCATTCAGGAAGGGCTGATCCTGATCAATGCCATGCACATTACCGCATCGGTCTTTATCAACGACGATGAATCGGGCCTTCATCACGATTACGATGTCTGGCTGGAAAAGCTGGCGCCCCACGAACCGGTGTCGTCCTACCGCCACAATGTGG
>JBEPXL010000637.1:0-2724 GCA_041641935.1 Desulfobacteraceae bacterium
CGGCTGACACACGTCAGAGAGAATGCCTCAGTCCAGACGGTAGTTGGGGGCCTCCTTGGTGATGATGACGTCATGGACATGGCTTTCCCGCATACCGGCGGCGCTGATCCGGACGAAACGGGCCTTGCTGCGCAGTTCTTCAATGGTGCGGCAGCCCACATATCCCATACCGGCCTTGAGGCCGCCGATCAGCTGGAACAGGTTTTCCGACAGCGTTCCGCTGTAGGGAACCCGCCCCACAATGCCTTCGGGAACCAGTTTGTCTTCGGCTTCGTCTTCGCTCTGGTAATACCGGTCCTTGCTCCCTTTTTTCATGGCCTCCAGTGAACCCATGCCCAGGTAGACCTTGTAGCTGCGCCCCTGGAAAAAGATGCTTTCACCGGGACTCTCGTCCACGCCGGCAAACAGGCCGCCGATCATGACGGTATGGGCCCCGGCCCCCAGCGCCTTGGTAATATCGCCGGAAAACTTGATACCGCCGTCTGCGATGAGCGGTACCCCGGTCTTTTCCGAAACTTCCCTGCAGTTCATGATCGCCGATACCTGGGGAACACCGATGCCGGCCACGATCCGGGTGGTACAGATGGAGCCGGGGCCGATACCGATCTTGACGCCGTCCACACCGGCATCGATCAGATCCTGCGCCCCGTCACCGGTTCCCACATTTCCGGCGATCAGGTCCATATCCGGAAATGCCGCCTTGACCTGCCGGACCGCATCGATCACGTTGCGGGAATGGCCGTGGGAGGTGTCGATCAGAAGTGCATCCGTTCCGGCCCTGACCAGGGCTTCCGCCCGTTCCATCATGTCCGGTCCGACGCCGATGGCCGCCCCCACCCGGAGCCGTCCCCGGCTGTCCTTGCAGGCATTGGGGTACTTCTTGATCTTTTCAATATCCTTGATGGTGATCATGCCGGTGAGACGGCCGTTGTGGTCCACCACCAGCAGCTTTTCAATCCGGTGCTTGTGCAGCAGTATCTTCGACTCTTCCAGGGTAATGCCGGCGGAAACCGTAATCAGATTTTTGCTGGTCATCACCTCGGACACCCGTTTGTCGAGTTCGGTTTCAAAGCGGAGATCCCGGTTGGTGACGATGCCGACCAGCCGGTCCCCCTCGGTCACCGGCAGACCCGATATACGGTAACGCTCCATCACCTTGAGCACGTCACGGATCGACTGCTCCGGATGGACTGTCACCGGATCGACAATCATGCCGCTTTCCGACTTCTTGACCTGATCGACTTCCTTGGCCTGTTCTTCAATATCCATGTTGCGATGGACAAAGCCGAGTCCGCCGATCCGGGCCATGCTGATGGCGGTACGGGCTTCGGTTACCGTATCCATCGCCGCGCTGACGATGGGAATGTTCAGGGTCAGATTCCGGGTCAGCCGTGTACTGGTATCGACCTCTTTGGGCTGGACATCGGAATAGTTGGGGACGAGCAGTACATCGTCAAATGAAAACGCCTCTTCCGGCAGGATGGGATTCATGGCATGCCTCCAGTATGTAAAGCAATCAGTATCTTTTTTCTGAATTTTCCGGGCTGTGCGGGACAGAATGCTTTTTATTCATTAAAAGATGGGAAAACAGTTAACCGAATATGATAACAGACCGGAAAATGGAATGCAACGCTTTATTCCGGCACTGCTTGACAGACCACAGGAGGACGTCTTAAAATACAGGCTTTGATTCCAAGTGTCTACTTACAGAAGGGATACATTCTATGCTTGTCAGAATTAATCCGGAAAACCCGCAGCTGCGGCTGATCCGGCAGGTGGTCGAGGTACTGGAGGAGGGCGGGGTGATTGCCTATCCCACCGACACCTATTACGGTATCGGCTGTGATATCATGAACAAGAAGGCAATTCAGCGGATCTACCAGATCAAGCAGCGGGATCCGAAAAAGCCGTTCAGCTTTATCTGCTCCGATCTGAAAAACATCAGCGATTATGCCAAGGTGACCAATTTTGCCTACAAAACCATGAAGCGGCTTCTGCCGGGACCCTATACCTTCATTCTCGAAGGTTCCAAAGCGGTCCCGAAGATGATGCTCACCAAACGGAAAATGGCCGGTATCCGTGTACCGAACCACCCGATCTGTCTGGAACTGGTCAAAGAACTGGGCCACCCGATTCTGTCTGCCAGTGCCACGACACCCGAAGGGGAATTTTTCAATGATGCGTCACTGATTCATGACTACTTCAGCCCCCGGGTCGATCTGGTCATCGACGGCGGACCGGTTCCCAATGAACCCTCCAGTGTCATCTCCCTTGCCGCTGATGAACCGGAAGTCATCCGGGAAGGCGCGGGGGATGTCGATTTTCTGGAATAACATTTTCGCTGTGACGTTATGGACAGCCTGATCAAATCCGTGGAAACCCGGCTGAAACAGTGGACCCGTTCCCTGTCACGGGATGAAAGCCGCAAAATCGCATGGGCCCTGTCCCGGATCCCCCGGGACAGCCTGGTGATGGAAGTGGGCTGCGGGTTCGGCGGAAAACTGGAAATGCTGCGGAAGCTGGGATTCCGTCAGGTCATGGGAGTGGAAAAAAACCCCGAATCCGCCGCTCAGGCGGCATCCAGGGGATTTACGGTACTGACGGTCGCGGAATATGACCAGAGCCTTACGGATTGGAAGATAGCCGCAGTAGAACTTTTGGCGAATCTAAGATCGCGTGCGGTCGCAATACGCCCGTAAATTCGCGAACAGTTCCCGGTCGTTG
>JBEPXL010000638.1:0-2719 GCA_041641935.1 Desulfobacteraceae bacterium
GACCTTTTCCGGCTATGAATGGGCGATCAAGGCGGGAGAGCAGCTCGGACCCGGTGGCAACGACTTTTCATTCGCATCCGAAAATGTATGGGTGGACGATCAGGGGTGGCTCCATTTAAAAATCACCAAACGCGACAATCGATGGTATTGCGCTGAAGTGCAGCTGATGGAGCCGCTGGGTTACGGCGATTATCTGTTTCAACTGGCAAGTCGAGTCGATCTTCTGGATAAGAACGTGGTGGCGAGCCCATTTCTGTACAAGGACACCTCACATGAGCTGGACATCGAATTTTCCAGGTGGGCAGATGAAAATAATCAGAATGCCCAGTTTGTGGTTCAGCCCTGGAATACACCGGGGAATCGAGACCGTTTTGATCTTACCCTAACGGATCTTCTTTCCACGCATCGAATCGACTGGTGGTCTCCGCGGGTGTTATACCAAAGCGCCCGGGGACATCATACCAGCATCTCGCCAGAGGATAAAATCCATGAGTGGGTGTATGAAGGCGCCGACATTCCGTCTGATGATCAGGACCTTCTGGTTCATATCAATCTATGGCTTTACAACGGAACGGCCCCGTCAGACGGGGTGGAACCGGTAATCGTGATCCAATCATTTTCCCATGACAAGCTGAAACATGCGATTCTTGTCCTTCAGGTTCTTGCCGGGCTGAATCCCCATAATATCGATGCCTCCTTTGACATAAACGGCAATGACCGGATTGATCTGGCGGAAGCGATTTATGTGCTTCAAAATGCGGTGGCACTAAGATAACGATTGCGCTACACTGGTTTCCGGAAGGCGAATTCGAAGGACTGTCGGATGGCCTGATTCATGCCTTTGATCCATCTCCAAAAGTAAATTCCAGAGGATGGCCTGTTTTCTTGAATGGAAATCGGAGCCTGTTGAAGAAAATTGCAGCGACTATCGTGAAAATGAAGAACAGAGTGAAAACCACTTTCGAACACAGCGATCAGGGAGGTTAACTTATGAGTTCCATTCATTTCATCGGCGGGGAAAAAGGCGGTGTGGGAAAATCGGTCATGGCGCGCGTGCTGGCGCAATATTGCATCGACCGGGAGGCACCCGTGGTCGGGTTCGATACGGACCGGTCCCACGCATCCTTTTCACGGTTTTACGGGGATTATGCAGCACCGGTTATTGTCGACAGCTACGAAAGCCTGGACGCCATTCTGGATGTCTTCGAGGATGGTTCGGACAAAAACGTCATTGTGGATCTGGCGGCGCAAAGTTTTGCTCCTGTTTCCAAGTGGTTTCTCGAATCCGACCTGCTTGAAGGCGCCGGAGAATTGGACATCGACGTGAACCTCTGGCATGTCATGGATGACGGCAAGGACTCCACCAAGCTGCTGGGCCGCCTGCTGGAAACCTACGGCCAGGGCCCCCGGTATATCGTGGTTCTCAACGAAGGCAGGGGATCGGATTTTTCCGGCTTCGAAGATTCGGAGGAAAAGCAACGCGCCGTCGAATGCCGCGCCGAAATCATGAGGCTGCCCAAACTCCATGAATCGACCATGCGGAAAATCGACCTTTTCAATTCGAGCTTCTGGGCGGCGGTGAACAACAAGGGCCGGGACAACAATGCCTTGGGTATTCTGGAGCGTCGGCGCGTCCATGTATGGCTTCGCAAGGCTTACGAAGCCGTCGACAAGGTCTTACCCGAAACGAAAACGGAAATCTTTCCGGATCAGGCCGAGCCCCGCTGAAATCCTCATCCGAACCCGGACCGTCGCTCTCGGGTTCGGATGAGGGTTACAGAAACTTGGCCGCTTTCATCTTCAACCCCTTGCCGGGAAGGGTCATCAGGGTGGAGGTGCCGTGGGCGACCAGTTCGCCGGCCGAATCCACCACCCCGGCTTCCGCGTAGCTCACCGACTTTCCCGATCGAATGGCCCGGCCTTTGGCGATCAGGCGTCCTTCGGTAACCGGCTTGAGGTAATTGAGCTTCAGGTCGATGTTGACCAGCCCCGCATCCTGGGGAATCCGCATGAACACCGCCCAGAAGGTGGCGGTGTCGATCAGGGTGGCCAGCACACCGCCGTGGACGATGCCGAAAGGCTGCATGTGGGGGGTTCCGATGTCCAGCTCAATATCCGCTTTGTCGATTTCGATCTCCGCCAGCCGCATGGACATATGGGTCGGATACGGGCTGGTGTTGACGATCTGTTTCAATTCTTCAATGAATTCAGGGTTGGGGGTCGGCATGGCTGTTCCTTTTTGTTCGAAAACGGCGGGCCTGATTTCGTGAGCCCTCCCTCCTTCAGGATGTCGTCAATCGACCAGACAATCCTGGTCCATTTGAAAAACTGCCATCATGATGGAATGGTCGATCATATTGACCCCATGTGCCAAGGCGTCTACCAAATCCCTGTCTTCCCAGCCCATCTCTTTCAGCTTCTCGATTTCCTCGGCATCCACCGAACCGGGCGCCTTAATCGCCTCGACGACAAAGGCCAGCATGGCGGCGTCCTTCTCCTCCAAAAGAGACTTTGTCGGGTCGGATTCCATCTGACGAATATCCTCTTCCTCCAACCCTTGCAGCTTCAGGATATGTTTATTAAAATCCGTACAGAATTTGTAGTCCAGGTTTTGCGACACCAGGTAACGGATATGCGTCAGCAAAGGATGACCAAGCGTCGGATGATCGTTATAATACTGAATCCTCTGGAGCTGTTGGGCGAAAATACCGGGACTTGC
>JBEPXL010000639.1:0-2712 GCA_041641935.1 Desulfobacteraceae bacterium
CACCTCATTCCCCATTGCTTTACCGGCGGGTTTTCCGGAAACTGTTTTTCAGCTTTACTGGAATAGTTCTTACATTTTCTGGAGGATGCCATGCAACAGAAGCGATTTTCCCTGGGAGTAGCCGCAATCAGTATACTGATGACATATGCCTGCGCAAACAACGTGCAGGTGATGCAGCCTCCCGCACCGGCGGACCTCTGCCGGGCGGAGCGTCCATCCATCGATCCGGAACTGGCGGTTACGTCCCCAAAAACCCGAAAGAAACAGAGCAGCGGCAGGCTGGCGGCGACAGAGCCGAAACCGCCGTTTCTTCTGGAGGTGTTTTCTTTCTCGGAGCGGCTGGACATTCCGCTGGATGGAACGGAAAACCCGAAACTGCTGGCCGAAATCGACCGGTGGCTGGGAACCCCCTATCAGTGGGGCGGCTGCTCGGAGATCGGCATCGACTGTTCCTGCCTGATCCGGAATATCTATGAAGCCGTCTATGATGTACAAATCAACCGGACCTCCCTGACCATCTACCAGAATGATCTGACGCCGGTAGCCCCGGAAGCGCTACGGGAAGGGGATATTGTCTGTTTTGAAACCGACAGAAGCCCTGTCTCCCATGTCGGTCTCTATCTCAAGGACCACAAGTTCGTCCATGCGAGCCAGTCCAGAGGCGTTATGGTCAGCGACCTGAGAGAGCCCTATTTCCGGAAACGGTTCGTCAGCGGCGGTCGTGTGCTGATGGCTGCCCGGGAAGAAGAGGATGAAACTGCAGCGGCAGTTGAGACTGCGGAAGAAGTCCAGCTTGTTCTGAAAGATCTGGTGGTCCTCAACCTGTAGTCGCATACAGAAAAGACTTGATTTTCCATTCCGGTGCGGCTATAGTCTCCTCCTTGTTTTTGTGACTTTTTACCAAAATCCAGAAGAAACGGATACATAATCAATGATTCTACATACCCGCTGGATGTGCAGGTTCCGCTATCTGTTTTTGAGCCTGACCGTCATGCTGACTGCCGCCTGTTCAACGATGACCGGAACTGGCGACCTGCAGGATACCGTCGGCGTTCAAAAATCTCCTGCCATCTCCCATCCTTCCGGCGAACCGGTCACCATGTCTGCCGCCAATCTTCTGCTGCTTCTGGAACCGGGCAGTGATAACAATCCCTTTGGAGATGATCTGCAGGACGGTGAATTCGGCGTACCCGGCGCGTCCTGCCAGCCTGAACCGGAACCGGCGGTCAATCTGGAAGAACTCAAGTGTCTGTTTTACACGGAGTATTCGGAAACGCTCGGGCTCGAACTGGAAGGGACGGAAGATCCCCATCTGATCATGGCCATAGAAGAGTGGCTCGGAACCCCTTACCGTCTGGGCGGATGTTCCAAAAACGGCATCGACTGTTCCTGTCTGGTGAAAACCATCTATGAAACGGTATACGGCCTTTCCCTGCCCCGTACCTCCGGGGAAATCAACAGAGAGATTGTCCCTGTCGAAGTGGATGAACTCAAGACCG
This sequence comes from Desulfobacteraceae bacterium, assembly GCA_041641935.1. Classification (GTDB taxonomy): domain Bacteria; phylum Desulfobacterota; class Desulfobacteria; order Desulfobacterales; family Desulfococcaceae; genus JBEPXL01. Next base: position 1,500 of record JBEPXL010000639.1, read on the forward strand.
GTGATATTCTCTGTTTCAGGACAAGGGGCAGGCGTATTTCCCATATCGGCATCTATCTGCGGGACAACAAATTCGTTCATGCCAGCCGGTCGTATGGCGTCACCATCGGTGACCTGACCAGTCAGTATTTCCAGAAGCGGTTTGTTACGGCAGGCAGACTGAAAGATGTACCGGCGATTCAGGTTTCCCTGGAGGATTCTTCCCGGCATGAATAATCCCGGTTTCTGTCGTCCCTTTTTCCCTTTCTGATCCATTTCGCCCCCTGCAGAAAGTGTCTGTTCCCTTCGCCCTCCCTTCTGCTTCTCCGTTTTCCCTGTATAAGCACGCCAGATCTGCGGAAGCAGACGGGTTTCCGATTCACATTATCCAGCCGGAGGCGGAATATCATGAGGTTTTCTTTGACCCGCTGGCGTGCCCTGTGGCAGCGGATTGGAAATGTCGCTGACGATGATCTGTTTTACCGGTTGGAAAAAGCCTGCAGCGAAAGCCACCGTTTCTATCACACGGTCCGGCACATCGAACACTGCCTCACGGAATTCGACCGGGTCCGGCATCTTCTGGACCATCCGGATGCGGTGGAGGTCGCGATCTGGTTTCATGATGCAGTCTATGAACCGCTGTCGGGGGATAATGAGGAGAAAAGCGCGCAGTGGGCGGTAGCTGAACTGGAAAAGGCCGGAACGGATGAAGCGATGATCAACCGGGTTGTCCGGCTGATCCGCATGACCCGGCATGATGCAGAGCCGGAGACAGCGGACGAACGGTTTCTTCTGGATATTGACCTGTCGATTCTGGGCAGTCCCCCGGAGGTGTTTGCGGAATATGAAGCCAGTATCCGAAAAGAATACCATGCACCGCCGTGGGAGGTGTATCGGGAAAAGCGGGCGGAAGTTCTGTTGTCTTTTCTGGGAAAAGATGTTATTTACCGGACGGCTTTTTTTCGGGAACGGTATGAGGAACAGGCGCGGAAGAATCTTCGGCGGGCGATTGGAACGCTTGGATTTTCATTCGTTGCATCCGAACATGATCATATAATACTGGAAAACCTTATGAGAGAGTCAGACATGAAGAACCAGATCGCACATTATGAAAATAAACTGAAATATGAAACAGATTCCTGGGATGTACATGACGCCCTGTCCAGAGGGGAAAATCTCATCGTCATCGATACCCGTTCCCCCGAAGCCTATGAAAAAGAACACATTCCCTCCGC
>JBEPXL010000640.1:0-2697 GCA_041641935.1 Desulfobacteraceae bacterium
AATCTCCGGCGGCGTGAACCGCGGGCGGTTTTCATAATCCTCTTCGGAATACAGACGGATACAGATACCGTTGGCCACCCGGCCGCACCGGCCCTTTCGCTGGTCGGCACTGCTGCGGGCCACCGGTTCCACCGGCAGACCGGTGGTCCGGGTCCGGGGTGAATACTGGGAAATCCTTGCCAGTCCGGTATCGACCACGTAATGAATACCCGGAATGGTAATGGAGGTTTCGGCCACGTTGGTGGCGACAATCACCTTCCGCCCCCGGACCGGCGAAAAGACGCGGGACTGTTCCCCGGCCGCCAGCCGGGCAAAGAGCGGCATCACCGTTACACCGGTATGGTTCCGCCCTTCCAGAAGCTCGCATGTCTCCCGGATATCCTGTTCCGTCGGCATGAAGACCAGAATATCCCCGCCGTAGGGACTTTCCTGCTGGAGTCTGTCCACCGCACGGACGGCCATTTCCACATGGGTCTGGTCATCATCGGTATCTTCCGGTGGCATGTACCGGACATCCACCGGGTAGGTGCGGCCCGACACCTCAATCACCGGTGCATCGTCAAAGGCCCTGGAGAATTTTTCCGTGTCGATGGTGGCCGACGTGATAATCAGCTTCAGGTTCTTCCGGCGGCGGACCAGGGTTTTGAGGATGCCCAGTACAAAATCGATATTGAGGCTCCGTTCATGGGCTTCATCCACAATCAGGGTGTCATATTCATTGAGCCAGCGGTCCCCCTGGGCTTCGGCCAGAAGAATGCCGTCGGTCATGATCTTGATGAATCCCCGGTCGCCGGTCTGGTCCTGAAACCGGATCTTGTAGCCGACCGCATCGCCCACATTGCCGCCCAGTTCTTCGGCTATCCGGCTGGCAACGGTAATGGCCGCTATCCGGCGGGGCTGGGTACACCCGATTTTACCGTCAATGCCCCGTCCCGCCTCCAGGCAGAATTTGGGAATCTGGGTCGTTTTTCCGGAGCCGGTTTCGCCGGAGATGACCACCACCGGATGATCCTGAATGGCCCGGATAATTTCGTCTTTCTTCGAGACGATGGGAAGCTCTTCATTGTACGCGGGCCGGGGGCGGTTGGCCTCCCGCCATGCCCGCTGATCCACGGAGCGGCGGATTCGTTTTTCCAGTTCCCGGGCTTTCTGCTCAAATGCACCGGCTTTGCCGCTTCGGAACCGCTTCAGGCGGTTAAGCTCCCGGCGCAGTGCAAACCGGTCCGATCCCATGACCTGCCGGAAAAACCGTTCCAGCTTCCGGATGGTAGCGTATTGATCTGTTTTCTGATCTGTTCTGGTTTCCATTACAGTTTGAGACAATCGTATCACCTGCCCTGAAAGAAGACCGGTGGTTCTCCCGGTGCTCCTCCGTTGAAAATTACAGATTTTACCTTATATTAATTCTTGAAATATTTCGCTATGATTTCTGATTACCGGTTTCTGTGGTATGGATGTACAGAAAAAATCCGTAGTGGCCGCAGCGGTCGTCGGGGGAAACAGCGAAGATGCGCTCTCCCTCCGGCCTGTCATTTCCGGCGGTTGGTAATATGATGAGATTAACTTCTTTTTTCATAAAACTCGAATTATTATAATCATTATTGAAGCGATGGCAATTGTTCTGACAACGTTCATATAGAGATCCGGAGAGAGCCTGTCCCGCTGGTAACGGTTGTCAGCGTATGCGGTACGTCTTGCTCCCGCCGCCCCTGAGACAGTATTTTCCGGATGTCTATAGCACAAAACGAAAGGAAGCGAAATGACTGCCTCAACGACAACCATGAACGTTCCCGACGGCGTAGAGATTCTGGCCCCCGTTTCCCAGGCCCATACGGAAATCCTGACACCGGAAGCCCTTACTTTTGTGGCCGGGCTGCAGCGGGAATTCAACAAACGGCGTCTCGATCTTCTGGGAAAACGGAAAATCCGGCAGACGGAAATTGACGGCGGAAAGCTCCCGGATTTTCTGCCGGAAACCGCATCGATACGGGAAAGTGACTGGACGGTCGCACCGATTCCCGATGACCTCAAGGACCGGCGCGTGGAAATCACCGGGCCGGTGGAACGGAAAATGCTCATCAACGCCCTCAACTCCGGGGCCAACGTCTTCATGGCGGACTTCGAAGACGCCCACATGCCCTCCTGGTCCAACAATCTCGACGGGCACATCAACCTGCGTGACGCAGCCAAACGAACCATCTCGTTTACCAATCCAGACGGCAGCAAGCATTACACCCTCAACGACAAAACCGCAACCCTCCTGGTGCGTCCACGGGGATGGCATCTCAATGAAAAGCATGTCCGGGTGGACGGGGAGGAAATCTCCGGCAGCCTCTTCGATTTCGGGCTCTATTTTTTCCACAACGCAAAGCAGTTGAAGGAAAACGGAACCGGTCCCTACTTTTACCTCCCCAAGCTGGAAAGCCATCTGGAGGCCCGGCTCTGGAATGATGTCTTTGTCAAGGCCCAGAACGATCTGGGGGTTCCACAGGGAACGATCCGGGCAACGGTGCTGATCGAAACCATTCTGGCCGCCTTCGAGGTGGACGAAATCCTCTATGAACTCAAAGACCATTCCGCAGGGCTCAACTGCGGGCGGTGGGACTACATTTTCAGCTGCATCAAGAAATTCCGGAACAACCGGGATTTCTGTCTGGCGGACCGGGGACTGGTGACGATGACCACCCATTTCATGCG
>JBEPXL010000641.1:0-2690 GCA_041641935.1 Desulfobacteraceae bacterium
GTCGGAACGGGACGGGTCCAGTGGATTCTCCGCTCCCGTGTTTGAAAGCCTGTCAAACCAATGTGCTGCTTCCGCCATCGAATGGAGCGTCTGACGGCGGAAATGGTTCAGAGCGCCGGGCGTCATCCCCGACAGAAACTGGACCTCCTCATTATGGAGGGCTTCCCGGTAGCAGAAGGGAAAAAAGGCGCATCCGGTGCAGTGGCTGCCGAGCTGCCAGCGGGCTTCTTCCGGTGGCCCTTCCAGATGGTTCTTCATATTCCGCAGGAGCATCGGAAACGCGGCCCGATACGGACGGAGGGAAAACTCATGCCATGCAGGCATCCCGTCCGCACCGGCCGGACGGGTCACCAGAAAACCGGTGGCGGACACCGCCACCCTGATTTCAGGGCTTCGGGACTGGATCATTTCCCCGAGCAGAAAGGCATAAAAAGCGACCTGCCATTTCTGGTCATAGCGGGGAGAGAGGCTGCTTTTGATATCCCCGACGGACAGCACGGGACCGGATGGTCCGGCCTGAATCCGGATCAGGTCGGGAATGCCGACTCCACTGGACATCATGCTCTCCGTCTCTCCGGAAGCCGTCAGCCGGTCCAGGACGATGGTTCCCTGGCTCAGATAGCACACCTCCTCATTCTGCGTCTGCCGGACCATCTTCCCGATCCATTCCCGTGTTTCCCGGTACCGGTCTGAAAAAGAGCGGGCTCGCCCGTCCGCATCGAGATCCGGAACTGTGACAACCGAGGCGGTTTCCCCGAGCCGGTCCATGACCTCCCGTTCAAACCGGCGGCCCTGTTCCATCCGGGCCATTGCCAGTTCTTCATCCATTCGCCCCTGCATGGGCGGCGCGGTGTCGGGCTGCAGAAACTGGCAGACGAACCAGCGCGGACACTGGCGCTGGCGGATATAGCTTCCCACAAGGGTTCCGGTCAGGGGACGGTCTGCATTGATTCTCTCCGGCCAGGCGAAGGATGCCCAGTCGCCCCATCGCGCTCTTTCCCGGTCCAGAAGGGATTCTGCGGGCACGGGCATATCCGGAATCACCAGCCGGTCCGCTGCCGCATCCCCATGGGACTCCGGAACATGGTAGTCCAGAAGTGCGGGGTCTCCTTCGACGACGTCGGACGTGGCGGCCAGATAGCCGGAAAATGTGTCGGTGATCCGCCGGTCAAAGACGAATTCGGTCAGTTCCCGGATCAGCAGATCCGGAGGCAGGGTTTTGCAGAAGGCGTTGAGGGAAAACAGCGCCGGAAGATAGCGGATCTGCTTCCGGACCCATGCCGCGACAGCCTCACGGTTTTCGGGCAGAGGCAGGGTTTCCATGCGGATCAGACGGGAAACGGTCAGCCCGGTTTCATCGGAGGTGACAAAAAACTCGTCGCCGGATTTTTCCAGCTTCTGGCGGACGGTCCATTCCAGCATCAGATTGCCCACAGCCCCCAGCCAGGTTTCATACCGGTAGAAACCGTTCCGGTCCCGGCGGACCTGGATGCCGTTCGCCAGCCGCACATATTGCCCGGTGGTGCGCAGTTCCGACCGGATCAGCCGCCGGGTCCGTGTAAAGAGGCCGGGGGCCGCTTCATTGTCGGCGGGATCATCCGATCCAAGAACGGTTTTCATTGCCCGGGCGACCTCAAGAGAGACATGGCTGCCGGGGCCGATCCATACCAGTTCCTTTTCCTCCCGGCCTTCCGCAGGCCGGGCCAGTACCCGGCGGTGGTCCCGGGTATGGTCGATCTGGAGAATCCGGAGCCGTCTTCCCGCCAGTTGCACCCGGTCTCCCGGTTCCAGCTGCCGGACAATGGATTTCGGCAGATCGGCCACCGTTTCGCCGGAAACCAGAAGGGTGTATTCCTCTTCCGATTCCGGAAAGTTGCTCCAGATTTCCTGGTTCACCAGCGCGTCCCCGTACCGCCATCCCGGCCGGTAAATTCCTTTCAGGATGTCGCCGTCGGAACGGAGCCAGTGTTTCTGTTCCAGAGACTGAAACAGGGGCGGAAGAATGTCGGCTTCACCGGGAAACAGGGACTGCATCGCAGCCAGGCTGATCCGCTTTTTTTCATAGAGACAGGAGATGATCTGCTGGCTCAGGACACTCGGCAGACGTTTTTCCACCGTCTTCTCCACGATCCCCTGCCGGGCCAGCCGGAGCAGCCCCAGAAACCGGACCAGCTGCCGACCGGCATGTTCCCCCCGGCAGATGCCCCAGAATCGGATGGCGGACTCCCGCCGGTTGGACCGGCCCACCCGCTGCAGAAAGGCCGACACCGAATCCGGTGGTTCGTAGAGGAGAACCGCATCCACATCCCCCACATCGATGCCCAGTTCCAGGGTGCTGGTGGCGATGCAGACCGCATGACGCCGCTGCCGGAACCGGCCTTCCGCACCGGTTCTGGCCTGGGCAGTCAGATTGGAATAGTGAAGTTCGGCCACGCCCTGAAACCGGCCCCGGCCGTTGATGATGCCGAACAGCCGGTCGCATTTGCGCCGGCTGTTGGCGAAGATCAGAATTTTCCGGTATTTCCAGGTTTCATACAGGTCATTCAGCAGCGCGGTCAGTTCGCTCTCTTCTTTTCTCAGGTGAATCAGGTGGGGGACAATCTCCCGGCCGACCGCTTCGGTGAGGTGGACGGTATCGGGCCGGAAATCGAAAAAACGCCGGACCGCATCCGGGTCCGCGATGGTGGCGG
>JBEPXL010000642.1:0-2688 GCA_041641935.1 Desulfobacteraceae bacterium
TATAACCTGCTGCTTGACGGAGAGGAGCCGGAAACCCTGGTCAGGTGGCAGGAGGCGGCGCAGGCCCATATCGAGGAGAGTAACCGCCAGATTCATCTGCAGCAGCAGTATCTGAGCAGTCTGCAGCTCCAGATCAGCACACTGGAAAAACAGATTGCCGGTGAAGACGCCGATGCCCCGCTGCGCCGGGCGCTCCGGACGCACATGAACGCCCTGCTGGCACTTCAGCAGAGCCGGTTCGACTATATTGAGGCCCTTTCCGAGACCGTGTTACTGGACCGGAAGTTTCTGGATGAAATCACCCTGCAGCATGATCGACTCTCGATGCTGGATTTTCTCTCATGGGCATGGGGAGTGATCCGGTCTTCCTGGGATTTTGAAATCTGGGTCATCGATGAACAGCCGCTGACGGTCCGGAAACTGGTGGTCGGCATCCTTGTCTTTCTGATCGGCATGGTGCTTGCCCGCTACATGATCCGCATCTTTCACAGCCGGATTCTGCCGGAACGGCTCACCAAGACCGGAACCGGCGCAGCACTGGAAAAAATTTTCACCTATACCGCCTATACGCTGGTGGCCCTTTTCGTCCTCCGGATCGTCAATATTCCCCTGGAGGCATTCGCCTTTCTCGGCGGTGCGCTGGCCATCGGGTTCGGGCTGGGCGCCCAGAACCTTTTCAACAACTTTCTGAGCTGGTTCATTGTCATGGCGGAACGGACCATCAGCATCGGAGATCTGGTTGAAGTAGAAGGCGTCGTCGGCATTGTCGAGGATATCGGCGCGCGCCGCACCCGGATCCGGACCGGAGAAAACATTGATATTCTTGTCCCCAACAGCAGTTTTCTGGAGAAAAACGTCACCAACTGGACCATGATCGACCACCGCATCCGGACCCATGTCTCGGTCGGCGTCGCCTATGGAACCGATCCGTCACTGGTGGAACAGATCCTCACGGAAGCCGCAGGGGCGATCCATCGCATCCTGAAATTTCCCCAACCCTTTGTTCTGTTTGGCAGTTTCGGGGACAATGCCCTCGTTTTCGAAATCCATTTCTGGATTTATGTGGAAAAAATCATTGAACGCCGACTGGTCCAGAGCCGTCTCCGGTTTGAAATCGCCCGGCGGTTCCGGGAAGCCGGCATCACCATCGCGTTTCCGCAGCGGGATGTGCACCTTGACGCCGCACACCCCGTGCCGGTCCGGCTCCTGCAGGAGGAACCCGATGACCGGAAACCGGTACCGAGGAAAGAATGCCGGGAGTCATGAGCGATTTCATCTTCTTTCTTGACCCCTTTACCGGTTTCTGCAATTATGAAAAATGATCACTATCTTCGATTCAGATTCCTGCCGGAAGTCAAAATAAATTCACCTATCCGGTAAAAGTTCCTATACGTCATCAAAATACATTTTATAGTTGTCATACGACGCTCAATATGATTGAGTGAAATGGGTTCGCAGATGATGCCTCTCTGGCAGATTGTTAGGGTTTCTTTTAAAAAATACCTTGAGGAGGGAAAAGATGAAAAAATCAGGTTTGTTTCTGTTGGTGCTGGCGGTGTTGCTCATGCCGGTAATCACAGGCAGTGCATGGGCAGGCAACCGGGCCGGTGCGGTGACGATCAGCCCCATGGGCGGCGGTTACGGCTTTGATGATGAGCGGGATCTGCTGGATTTCGGAAAAATGTTTTCAGGCGGTCTGGGATACAACTTCAACAAGGTGTTTTCCACGGAACTCTTCTTCAGCTACCTTCACACCGATGCCGATATCTGTAACTGCGAAGATGATGATATCTATGCCTATCAGCCCCGCCTCGATTTTCTCGTTCATCTCATGCCCGACAGCATGTTCGTGCCCTATCTGGCCGCCGGTGTCGGTTACATGTTTTTTGATGACGATGATATCGATCCCATGGAAATCGACGACACCCTGCAGGCCAACGGCGGTCTGGGCGTCAAGCTGTTTGTGACCGAAGATATTGCGCTTCGCGGCGATGCCCGCTATTACTACGGATTTGAAGACTCCCAGAGCGAATACGCCCTGACAGCGGGTCTGGTCTTCCAGTTCGGCGGCGAAAAGAAAATGGAACCCGAACCCTGCGTGGATGCGGACAATGACGGCGTCTGCGACGATGTGGATCAGTGCCCCGGAACCCCCGCCGGCGCCCGGGTGGACAGCGTCGGATGTGAGATCGTCAGCGAACCTTACGCGGTCATGGAAAAAGAGGAAGAGACCGGTGAAATCATGGAGGAGAGCGACGAAGAAGTGATCGTCGTGGTCGAAGAAGAAGAGCCCGAAATGATGGAAGTCATCGTCTACTTCGACTTTGACAAAGCCGAAATCAAACCCATCTACTTTGACCGACTGGCCGATCTGGCGGCCTTCATGCAGGAATATCCGGAAATCGATGCCGTCATTGAAGGCCATACCGACAGTATCGGTACCGATTCCTACAATGTGGATCTTTCCAGACGGCGTTCCAGCGCAGTCAAGAATTTCCTGATCGACCGCCACGGTGTTGATCCGAACCGGTTTGTCATCAAGTACTACGGCGAAGAACGTCCGGTCGCACCCAATACCAATCCGGAAAACCGTCAGTTGAACCGGCGTACCATTACCGTTACCATTATGCCGTAAGCGGCTTTTCATTCTTGACAACACTGCGGTCCGGTTTTCCTGAACGGAAAACC
>JBEPXL010000643.1:0-2688 GCA_041641935.1 Desulfobacteraceae bacterium
CGCCATCGATATCGCCGACCGGTCCGACACCACCAATGCGGAACGGATGATCCCCCGCTGGAATCTGGAGCTTCTCCACAGTGAAGCCGATATCCGGAAGATTGTCCTTACTTCGCCGGATACCGGCAGAAGGCTCGATCTGCGGGAGAACCTCGACGCCATGCTTCCCGAAGGCGGCTATTCTCCCGGTGTTCCCCCGGCCCGCCGGGTGGAAAAATAGCATTCCCTGCAACATGACCCTGGACGCACCCCATGCCCTCTGGCTTCTGGCACTCCTGCCGGTCTATCTTTTTTTCGCCGTCCGGTCGTTTCGCAAAGCGGACCGGTTTCTCCGCGCCTTTGCCCGCATCCCGAAAGAGCGGCTTCCGTTCTGCCTCTCCACCGCATTCTTTTCCCTCGCCCTGATCGCCGTCACCGCAGCCCTGGCGGAACCGAAGATTCCGTACCAAAAAAACATCCTTGCCCGTTCCGGCCTTACCCTGGCCCTGGGCATCGATGTCTCCACATCCATGCTGGCCGAGGATGCTGTTCTTCCTCATGAGGCCCGGGAACGGTTTCCCGTTCCCAGCCGGCTCAACCGGGCCCGGATATTCGCCCTGTCCCTGCTCTCCCGTCTGGAAGGGGAACGGATCGGGATTTTCATCTTTGCCGAAACCGGAACCGTGGTGGTTCCGCCGACCACCGACTACGGCTACTGCCGTTATCTGCTGCAGCACTTCAGCGAAGCCGGACTGGTCACCCCCGGCAGCGATCTGTCGGCGGCTGTCGGGACAGGGACGATGCTTCTGCAGGAGATGGAAGACCGCAGCGCCGGTGCTGTCATTCTCCTCTCCGACGGCGAACCGACCGCCGGAGAAACCGATCTGGCAGAAGCGGTGCGGCAGGCACGGGAAGCGGGCATCCGCATCTGCACCGTCGGCGTCGGGCGTCCGGGGGAACAGCGGATTCCGCTGCGGAGTCCGGACGGCACATCGATTCTCGATTATTATCTTGACGCGGAAGGAAGGGAACTGCGGACACGGTTTACACCGGAATCCCTCCAGCGCATCGCCCGGACCGGCGGGGGGATCTATGTACAGGCAATAGACACTGCTGCGCCGGCGCGTCTCATGGCCGCTGTTCTGGCCCACGCAGCCGACGCGCCCGGGACACAGCAGGTCTGGACGGTGTGGCGGAACCTGTCCCCGGTTTTTCTTCTTGCCGGTCTGGTGCTGTTCAGTGCGGGGATTGTCACCGGACGATAAAGGAAACAACCTCTGTACCGGCCCTAACACTCATTGGAATTCTTCGGTTTTTCCTTCTCTTTTTCCGCTTCCCGCTCCAGAATCTGTTTGAGCTGACTCCAGCGGCGCTGGATCAGACCATAGCCAATGTCATTGACCGCGTCATCCATATCCTTGATCTTCTTTTCCTTGTCACTCATGAAATGTCCTTCTCCTCTCCTCCGGAGACGGTTCTACCATCCCCGTGCTTTTTCGATGATGTTCATATTCTCGATGCCGTCTTCGGGCCTGACCAGCAACGCGCCCTCGCCGGTAACAGCCCGGCTGAAGGATTCGACCTGAGCCTGATAGAGGTTGAGCACCTCCGTCTTCCGCGTCTCCTGACTGCCGTTCAGATCACCGGTCGTGAGCGTTCCTTCGCTCCCGAACATGGTCCCTTCCAGGACGGCAAACCCTTCGGTTCCGTAAATTTCCAGCGAAGGCCGCATTCCCGGCGCTCCGGTGGAGGCTTCGGCGATTCCCACGCCGCCGCTGTCGAAGCGGGCCACCACCACACCGTGATCGCTGGTTTCCAGCTGAAACCGCGGAGCGGCCAGATATCCCTGTACATCTTCTGCCTTTCCGAGAAACCAGACCAGCAGATCGATCAGGTGGGTACCGATATCCCCCAGTACCCAGTCGCCGCTGGTTTTGTTGTCCCGCCGCCATTCCGCCGGAAGTTGCGGATAGGCAAAGAAAAGATGCGCCCGCACCTGGACCGGTTTGCCGAACTCACCGGCCATCCACCGCCGGTGGATCTCCTGGTGGACCGGATGGTGGCGGATATGGTATCCAATCGACAGCAGCTTTCCGGCCTGCTCCGCCGCCGTCTGCATTTCCGCCGCCTCGTTCACGGACAGTCCCATCGGCTTTTCCACCAGCACATGCTTTCCCGCACCAAGGGCCTGAAACGCCTGTCCCGCATGGAGATGGTTCGGCGTCGCAATCCAGACGGCCTCGATCCGGTCATCGTCCAGAAGCTGTTCAATGGATGAAAAGGCGGTTTCCGCGCCATGTTTTTTCACATATTCCGCGGTCCGGTCCGGGTCACGCCCCGCAGCGCCCACAAAACGGGCGTTCTCCGCCGCTGCAATGGCCGGCCCGAAGGTGGTGTCCGCCCAGCTGCTCGTCCCGATAATTCCCCATCCAACCTGTATGGTCATCTTTCTCCTCCTTTCGCTGTCCCGCTGTGATGCCGCGTCAGTTCATTTCTGATTCCGAACTTCCTTTCCCGCTGAACATCGCATCCTGCCCCTCCGGGACACAATTCCGCAGAAAATCTCATGCAATAATGAACAGGCGGTTTCTCTGAACAATAAGCGTGTTTCCGGAAGATGGCAAGAAAACGGGGATCAGCCGTTCCGGCGCGGCAGAAAGTAGCTGAACAGGAAACAGACCAGTGCCGCCGCAAGTGTTGCCCAGAAAA
>JBEPXL010000644.1:0-2687 GCA_041641935.1 Desulfobacteraceae bacterium
AGCAGACAATATGAGACTCGATTTCCTGGAAATCCGTAATTTCCGATGCTTCGAGCATGTCAGGATCGATTTCAATCCGGAGTTGACCGTACTCATCGGGATTAACGGCTCCGGCAAGACAGCCGTACTGGATGCTGCTGCGGTCGCTTTCGGTACATACCTCGGGGCGTACGACGAAGGAAAAGGAAGCGGGTTCACAGCGGATGATGCACGCAGAAAAGGGCTGAAAGCCAAAACTTCTGAAATGGAGCCGCAGTTTCCGGTTTCAATGGATGCGGGTGGATTTTTTGAAAATAACCTTCATACCTGGTCACGCGAATTATCAGGCAGCAAATCAAAAACGACCGTTGCAGCAGCGAATAATTTGAAGGAATTCGGCAAGAAACTTCAGAAGGCGGTACGATTGCATGGCGAGGTTATTCTGCCGCTGCTCGCATATTACGGCACCGGACGGCTCTGGAAAGAAAGCCGGTTGACGGAGCTTCGCAAGTCGGTTCTGTCTGAAAGCCGCACAGCCGGTTATCGGGACTGCATGAATCCCTCTTCCAGTTACAAGGAATTTGCATACTGGCTGAAACAGCTTTTTCTTGCCGATTTGCAGGAAAAACTGAAACTGACGGAAAAGGGTATAAAACCGGAAGGCTCGGAGTTATCAGAATTAATCACCGCCGTTCAGGAGGCCGTTGATGAACCGCTGAAGACAACCGGCTGGCACACCATCCGTTACGATGCCGGCACGGACCAGGTGGTGGCGGAACATGATGAGAAAGGTGTTCTGCCGGTATCTCTGCTGAGCGATGGTGTGCGCAACATTCTTGCTCTGGCCGCTGATATCGCATTCCGATGCTGCAAACTCAACCCGCAGGCCGGGGCGGAAGCGGTGACAAGGACACCGGGCATTGTCCTGATTGATGAACTGGATATGCATTTGCATCCGGTATGGCAGCAGACTGTCATTGATGCTTTCTGCAGGGCATATCCGGGGGTGCAGTTTATTGTGACAACCCACAGTCCGCATCTGATCTCCACTGTTGAATCCGGCAGTTTAAGAATTCTTGAAGATTGAAAAAAGTGATGAACCACCGGAATTTACCATTTTCCGCAGTTCCAATCCCGATGCAAACTGGGAGAGAGTGAGAAGTGCCGTCTCCACCAGGCCGTATGAAAATATTCGAAATAAATGCATTGCGGATCAAGGATGCTTATGCGGCTTCTGTGAAATACAACTGCCGGATACGCCTTTGGGGCGACGAGCCGAACCACGTCAACTCTTTTCCAGGCTCGCTTATCGCTATTTCCGCACAAAATGGCCTTCATTTTTTACCACAAGACGGATTCTGCTCGGCAGGTATGCAGAAACCTGTTTGCAGCGAATTTCTTTTACCGGGTAATCTTGGATCAATCGAACTTACGCCGAACCCCAGAACACTCTGCCTGGTGGAGGTAAAGGATTTCCGCGTTTATCGACGGACGAAATCAATTGATCCTGGAGATGAAGTGGCGTTCAGACCCCCTTTGCCAGCCGGAGCGCCAGAAAGTCGGGCAGCCCGTGCTGCCGGATCTTTTCCGCAGTTTTCCGGTAATCATACCGGAGCCGGTAGAACTCGATCCGGGCCTTTCGGGTATCATAGATCAGGTAAGCGGCCCTGGGATTTTTGTCCCTGGGCTGGCCGACACTGCCGCAGTTGAAAATCTGCCGGTTCCGGAGAGAGACATCCAGGACGAGGTTCTCTTCGGGAACCTGGAACGCCATCCGCAAAAGCCCCTTTCTGGTAATCACCAGAGGCCGGTGACTGTGCCCCAGAAACAGGAACTTCTTTTTTGTGCTGCGGAAAGAACGAGCCGCATATTTCCGGTTTTCGACATACCGCCAGGCCAGAGGGTTATAAGGATTGGCGTGGCAGAAGATCATGTCGCCCATAGTGAGGGTGGTCCGGAGGGTCTTGACATAGGCGACACTCTCTTCGGAAAGCTGCCCCCTGGTCCAGAGAATCGCCCTGGTGGCATTCCGGGTCATGGCATGGGGAGAGGTTTTCCCTGCAGCGGCGGCATCATGGTTGCCGAGAACGCCATTAAGCCGGGAAAGGGACCGGAGCCGCCGGATACAGGCTTCGGGATCGGGACCGTATCCCACGATATCCCCCAGGCACATGTACCGGTGAACCCGCTGCTGTGCGGCATGGTCCAGAACCGTTTCCAGTGCTTCCAGGTTGCCGTGGATATCGGAAAAGACGGCCAGCCGCATTATGGTTCCCGCATTTCCACGGTTTCCGGCGGATGATAGAACCAGATATTTCCTGGATTTATAAAGTGAATGGCTTCGACATGGAAACTGGCAAGATGACCGCCGGGGATATATTCTTTCATAAACCGGATGCAGAAACAGGAAAAGTGAAGGTGTCCGGAGCAGGGTCCGAACAGGACATGACCGACAGAATCCAATATCATAACAAAAATCACCGGAAGTGTAAATCGAAACACATCAGCTTGTTTCCGTCCGGTTTTACAGGAAAATGAAGGCGGTTCCGGCGAGCCCGCCGAAGATGCCGCCGCAGGGCGGCAGATGTCGCCCGGAGTTTGCACCCTTCCGCATCCGATCGGATGCACCCTAATCCCCTGTATTTGTTTAAATTTATCTTTCAGAACGTTTAAATGATCAGCATAACCCTGCCGCCGGCAAGAACGGC
>JBEPXL010000645.1:0-2678 GCA_041641935.1 Desulfobacteraceae bacterium
GGGTCAATATTCAGGAGATCGGACGGACCCTGGAGACGATGCTCGGCTTCCGCCGGGTGACGACCTACATCGACCGGGGGGAAGAGTATGATGTCATTCTGGAAGGGGAGGGGATCGACAAACGAACCCCCACGGATATCAACAACATCTATGTCCGGTCTGAAACCACACGGGATCTGATTCCCCTGTCGAGTCTGGTGTCTCTCCGGGAACTGGCCGATTCCCCCGAGCGGAACCGGTTCAACCGGCTCCGGTCCATTACCTTCGAAGCCGGTCTGGCCGAGGGGTATTCCCTGGGCGAGGCCCTGGAATATATGGAACGGATCACCCGGGAGGAAATCGGAACCAGCCCGGTGATCAACTACAAAGGGCAGTCCCGTGAGTTTGTGGACGCGGCCGGGGCGCTCACCTTCGCCTTCAGCCTGTCCCTGCTGATGGTCTTTCTGGTGCTGGCGGCCCAGTTCGAGAGCTTTGTCCATCCGCTGACGATCATGCTGACGGTTCCCCTGGCCATTGCGGGAGCCCTTGGAGGGCTGTGGGCCTTCGGAAGTTCCATGAATGTCTACAGTCAGATCGGGATTATCATGCTGGTGGGGCTGGCGGCAAAGAACGGTATCCTGATCGTTGAGTTTGCCAATCAGCTGCGGGACCAGGGGCTGGAGATGCGGGATGCCCTGTTTACGGCATCGCGTCAGCGACTCCGCCCGGTGCTGATGACCTCCGTCTCCACGGCGATGGGGGCCGTTCCACTGGTCCTTGCCACCGGTGCAGGGGCCGAAAGCCGCTTTACCATCGGTGTCGTCATCCTGACCGGGGTTGTCTTTTCGACCCTGCTGACGCTCTTTCTGGTGCCGATGGTCTATCTTGTGCTGGCAAGGTTTACCGCCTCACCCGATGCGGTGGAGCAGAAACTGAAATCCCTGGAGGAGAAGGCGGCCTGATGACCGTTCCGGTCGCCGGCAGAGAAATGGATGTGTCACGCAGAAAGCAAAACGGCCTTCCGCTGAAATACCAGGGGAAGGCCGTTTTACGAAAACGGAAACACTCAGACAGACATTTTCTGGGTGCTTTTGTAAAGGCGGGAAATCTTGCGCGCGGCGGCTCTGGGATGAATCACCCCTTTTTTGGCGGCCTTGTCAATGGCTCTCTGTGCCTCGACCAGCTGTGCCCGGGCCGTTTCCTGGTCTTCGGCGGTCACTGCCGTCCGTACTTCCTTGACCACATTCTTGACCCGTGTTCTGACCGCACGGTTGCGCTGCCGCCGGACCACGTTCTGCCTTGCCCGCTTCAATGCTGACTTATGATTTGCCAATGGTATGCACTCCTTTCTCGATTCAAATCAATTCGAATTTTTCAAAACCCTCTATATAACCAAGTGAGACCATCCTGTCAATCCATAAAAGCCGCTTTTCTTCCTTTCCATGTCTGAAAACCGCCGCGTGACCCGTGCCGCCGGACTGATCGGCGCAGCCACCCTCCTGAGCCGCATTCTCGGCTTTGTCCGCGATGCGGTCATTGCCGGGTTTTTCGGCGCAGATCTCCGTGCCGATGCCTTCTTCGTTGCGTTCCGCATTCCCAATCTGATGCGGCGGCTCTTTACCGAAGGGGCGCTGAGTGTCGCCTTTGTGCCCGTCTTCACCGGCTTTCTCACACGGGAGGGGCGGGAGGCGGCCCTGGGCTTTGCCGGAACCGCCATCCGCCACGCGGTTCTGCTGCTGACGGTGATCTCCTTCATCGGATGGCTGGGCGCCCCGTTTCTGGTCCGGATCATGGCCCCGGGGTTTGTGGATCATCCCGGACAGTTCGGGCTGACCGTACTGCTGACCCGGATCATGTTTCCCTATGTCTTCTTTGTCGGTCTTCTTGCCCTTGCCATGGGCATTCTCAACAGTCTGGATCATTTCGCGGCCCCGGCGCTGGCGCCGGTCCTGCTGAATATCGCCATGATCAGTGCGGTCTTTCTGATTTCCCCTTTATCCGGGGAACCCACTGCGGGGCTGGCGGCCGGTGTCGTCATCGGCGGCGTGCTGCAGCTGGCGCTGCAGATTCCGGTGCTGCGGCGCAGGGGCATCCGGTTCCGGCTGCGGGGGCCTTTGTTTCATCCGGCGCTGGCCCGTGTGGGACGGCAGCTTCTGCCCACGGCGCTGGGGGCATCGGTATTCCAGATCAATGTGGTCATTGCAACCGTTCTTGCCTCGTTTCTGACGCCCGGCAGTGTTTCCTGGCTCTATTACGCCGACCGGCTGGTCCAGTTTCCCCTGGGCATCTTCGCCATTGCCGCCGGCACGGCCATTCTGCCGTCTCTTTCCCGCCAGGCGGCGCGGAACGACCTCGACGCCCTGGGGGAGACCTTCGCCTATGCCCTCCGGTTCATTTTCTTTATCACCTTTCCGGCCATGATCGGGCTGATCGTTCTCCGGGAGCCGATCATCTGCCTGCTGTTCCAGCGGGGCGCCTTCGATCCGTACACCACACAGGCCACCGCCGATGCGCTTCTCTGTTTCACGCTGGGGCTGTGGGCCTTTTCCGGTGTCCGGATCATGATTTCGGTTTTCTATGCCCTGCAGGATACCCGTACCCCCGTCCGGACCGGCGGCATCGCCATTCTGACAAACCTGATTCTCGGTATTTTTCTAATGAAACCCCTCGGCCATGCCGGGCTTGCGCTGGCCGCTGCT
>JBEPXL010000646.1:0-2674 GCA_041641935.1 Desulfobacteraceae bacterium
ACGAATCGACCATATTCTGTATCTGGCTGAAATAATATTCAATTTTCAAAATGAATACTTTTTAACGCTTCCGATTTATCTGTCAGCCTTTCCAGCATTCTGGCTTCACCAATCCACTCAGCAAATTCCAGCGTTTCCTGTACGCTGCCATTTTCATAGTCTGAAATGAATCTTTCTGTTTTCATTTGGAATTTTACTTCAAATTTTTTCAGTTTATCTTCTGTTTTTTTTATACCAGCTTCCAGCAGACGAAGTTCATTCTGCAATGCCGCTTCCACAATCGGCTTTATATCTCTTTTTCCTGAAAAAAGCAGTTTTATCTCTGGCATCTTGTTTCTCCTTTCTTCACAAACATATACCTCCCTTTGGCAAAGCACCAGGCATATATTGAATTTTGTATTGAATGATGTCTTCATATCCGGTATCCGGGGAAACAGCCGGAGAGAGTGAACCGTATGGAATCAACAGCAGAGGAGGAGAACAGCAGTGGAAGACAATTATGGAAAGATTATAAACGACTATCTTGAAAAACTCTATCGAAAAAAGGATGCCGCCGCACATCTGGCCGAATTTCTGCCCGGCGAGCAGTCGGGGGAGACGGTCACCTTCCGGGCCTTCGGGGATGAGTGCCGGATTTCGCCGGAAGGGATTTTCCTCGGGGATGAAAAACAGGAGGGACCGCAGGGGATTGTGATCGTTCTCTATGCCGTCCATGCCCGGCGGATGCCGTGCGTCCTGGAGCCCCTGAAGTCATTCAAGGATTTTCCCGGCAGTATGCCCTATGTGGGGGCGTTTACGAGCCATACCCAGAATCCGCTGATCCCGTACGCCGAACAACTTGAAGGGCGCATCGACCGGATCACGGAAAGCCTGGGCGGAAAGAAAACACAGGACAGCGTCGGCGGGGATTTTTCTTTCCTGGTCTATCCGGTTCCGAAAATCGCTCTCTGCTATGTCATCTATGAAGCGGACGAGGATTTTCCGGCATCGGTCACCTGCCTCTTTTCCGGCAATGCAGACGACTTTCTGCCCCTTGACGGGCTTGCGGACCTGGGGGAGTATACCACAAAGAAGATCATCGATCTGCTGGCGTAGACGAACGGCGGGAGGATGACGGGACGGTGCCGGTGACCGTCCCGTCGTATCGCAGGGTCAGCGGTTCAGAAGCGCCATCGCCCGCTGGACAACATTATCGGCTGTCAGTCCGAACTTTTCCATCAGTACATCCCCCCGGGCGGATGCGCCGAAGTGATCGATGCCGATAATGGCGTCACTCCGGCCCACATACCGCTCCCATCCCAGGGGCAGACCGGCCTCGACCGCCAGCCGGGTGGTCACCGACGGCGGCAGCACCTCGTCTTTGTAGGCGGCGTCATTCTTTTCAAAGAGTTCCCAGCTCGGCATGCTGACCACACGGGCGGCGATCCCTTTTTCCTTGAGGATTTCCTGCGCTGCCAGGGCCAGATGGACCTCGGAGCCGGTTCCGATCAGAATAATCTCCGGCGTTTTGTCGCAGTCGGAAAGGATATACGCGCCCCGGGCGGTTCCTTCGGCGCTGCCGCAGACGTTCCGGTCCAGTACCGGCAGTTTCTGGCGGCTCAGGATCAGCGCCACGGGTTCGTCCGTCGAGCGCATGGCCACGCGCCAGGCTTCGGCGGTTTCCGTGGCGTCGGCGGGACGGAGGACGGTCAGGTCCGGAATCGCCCGCAGGCTGACCAGATGTTCCACCGGCTGGTGGGTCGGGCCGTCCTCGCCCACGGCGATGCTGTCATGGGTGAAGACATAGATGACCGGCTGTTTCATGAGCGCGGCCAGCCGGATGGCGGGACGCATGTAATCGGCGAAAACAAAAAAAGTACCGCCGTAGGGCCGGACCCCCCGGTGGAGAATCATGCCGGACATGATGGCCCCCATGCCGTGTTCCCGGACGCCGAAACGGATATTGCGCCCGCTGTAGGCCGGTTTCTGGAAATCATGGGAGTTGTCGATCAGGGTCTTGTTGGACGGCGCCAGGTCGGCGGAACCGCCGATCAGGGTCGGTATCCGTCCGGCCAGGGCATTGAGCACCTTGCCTGAAGCAGCCCGTGTGGCAATGGGACCTTCGGCGGGCTGAAACACCGGCACATCGGCATCCCATTCCGCCGGAAGATCACCGTCCAGGGCTTCCTGCCAGTCCCGGGCCAGTCCCGGATACCTTTCCTGGTACTGCTGCAGGCATTCCCGCCATCCGGTTTCGGCGGCCTCTCCGGCCTCGATACACCGCCGGTACACATTGAGGGGATCGTCCAGAACACAGAAGCACTCCTCCTCGTCACAGCCCAGGTTCCTTTTGGTCAGCCGTACCTCGTCCACCCCCAGCGGCGCGCCGTGGGCGTCGGCCAGTCCCTGTTTGTTGGGGCTGCCGAAGGCGATGAAGGTCCGGAGGATGATCAGGGTCGGTTTTTCCGTTTCGGCTTTGGCGGCCTTCAGCGCCGCCTCAATGGCGTCCACATCATTGCCGTCCGGAACGGAAAGAACATGCCAGCCATAGGCCTTGAACCGGATCGAAACATCCTCCGTAAAGGTGATATCTGTCGCGCCTTCGATGGAAATGCGGTTGTCGTCGTAGATGCAGATGAGTTTGCCCAGCCCCAGATGACCGGCCAGGGAGACCGCTTCGGCGGCAACACCTTCC
>JBEPXL010000647.1:0-2667 GCA_041641935.1 Desulfobacteraceae bacterium
ATGTGGATGAGTTCGATATTGAAGGCGCGGACGGTCCCTCCCCTGCCAACAAGACGGTGATCATCGATGTGAATCTGGTGTTTCAGCCGGAGGCGTGAGGGAGAAAGTGAATAAAGTTGGGAGTTCCGCCTTCAGGCGGCCCGGTGTTCATGTCATCCGGTATGCCCGTAATGCACCGCCTGAAGGCGGAACTCCAGACGTTTTATTCAGCCAGACATGAGCCATCTGTAAAGGTCATCCTACTTTTCTTTATCCGGTGACCCGAAATGCTG
The DNA here is from genome assembly GCA_041641935.1 of Desulfobacteraceae bacterium. Classification (GTDB taxonomy): domain Bacteria; phylum Desulfobacterota; class Desulfobacteria; order Desulfobacterales; family Desulfococcaceae; genus JBEPXL01. The sequence goes on from JBEPXL010000647.1 coordinate 273, forward strand.
GGTCACATTGTCGATCCGCTCCGCCTGATTCAGCCCTTCGATTTTATCTGCCTTCACGCTGAACTTGCTGCCGAAGTTCATCCCGCCTTCAACGCTGGCATTGTCGCCGATGATCCCGGTCTGGCTGTCCGTGATGTCGATGTTGTTTCGGGCCAGAATCTGGCGACCTTCCGGCGTTCTGGCCATCTCCTGCGTCAGCGCCTTGACGGCCTCCATGATTTCGCTGTCCTGGCCGCCCCCGATTTCCATCAGGGTTTCCTGAAGCGGGGCCTCCCACACTGCCGGTTTTTCCTCGTATTTTTTCAGGGCGGTTTCCCCCTCCGGCTTCTCCTTTGCCGAAAATTTTCTGACGATCAGTGCCTTGAGGCCCGCGTAGGCGTCTTTCACAGCCCGGGATGCCGTGTCTTTTGCCGCGGCGGTGGCTCCTGCCGCAAGGGCTCCGGTGATCAAACTGACTGGTTCCATTGGTAAACCTCCTTTTTTGATCTTTTGTACCCTGCATCCGGAAGAGATTTCAACAGGATTTCATGGAATCCGATGATTTTTCATTGCGAACGTTCCCTGTGATAGTCTACAAAAGACCGAATCTAAAACCTGGACAGGAAAACGTATGGACCCTTTTACTTCAGCATTCACTTCAGCGTATCTGGCGAACATCAGTGCAGCATTGACCGGCGGCATGATTTCAGGTGCAGGGAGACGGATAAAACAAGACCTTGAAAAATCCGAAACCAGTGAAGCGCTTGGAAGATGTGTACTCATGGGAACGGTTACCGCAGTGACCATTGCTGAAGCCGAAACCCCGGAAGAAGAAGCGCTGCTGTCGGAAATTCTGGAACGGTTTTTCAAAGATCCGGAGACGGCTGGACACCTCAATCGCCTCCTTCTCGGGAGAACGCCGAACCGGGAGGAACTCCGGTTTTTGTTTGAAGACACCGGTTATGATGCCGAAACACTGCCGGGTGTTGATTTCGATGTGATGATGGATGCCTTCAGGGCCGGTTTTATCACTGCAGCCCTTCAGGAAGACGCTCTCCAAAAGTTCATTCAGACGCGGCAGCTTCTGGAACAGAGCAATATTCAGCGGGAGATTCTGGCCGCTGTGCGGGAACTGGTGGCGTTTGTAAAAGAGGAAGGAGCAGACCGGATCATCGGCATCCGGGACAGAAGCATTCTCACTGAAACCGGAAAACAGATCACCTGTCATCCGGATGCACCGAAAGAGACCGGCGGAGGGAGTCGTTATACCACCCACGGTAATCATGTGCAGGGCCTTACCCAGGCTGAAAACGTTAAAAACATTTACACCACCATACACAACAATTATTACAACGCGCCGCCGCCACCAAAGCCAGACCCCGAACCGCCCCCAGCACAGAATCAGGATTTTGAAGAACATATCCAGTCATACAGCCGGAAAGCCATATCCCTTCACGAACAACTCCCCCTGATGGGGTTTTACACCACACTGCGGGTTCCCATCCGTATCGAAGACATCTACATCCCCCTGCGGGCCATGATCGATCGCCGAGTAACCGGGAAATCATCCTTTGCCGATGCAGAAGACGCGGAAAAATGCCTGAGAGAACATGGCGGAGAAGAGATTTCCATTCCGGAAGCCTTCCGTGTGGCCGAAACCATGAACCGCCGGGGGATAGTCGTTCTGGGTGATCCCGGGTCCGGAAAGACGACACACATGAAACGGGTCTTTCTGTGGTGTCTGCAGGGAGGACTGGAGAATCTGGGCCTGCCCGCCGGCATCATCCCCGTCTTCCTGCCCCTTCGGGAAATGCAGGATATCAGATCCGGCATTGACGCCTTCATTCAGGCCCAGCTCGATCAGCCGCACCTGGACACACCGGAAGGGTTCGGCAAAGCCCTTCTGAAGCGGGGGAATCTGCTCTTTCTCTTTGACGGCCTCGATGAGGTGGCCGATCCCAAACAGCGGGTAAAGGTATCCAGATGGATCAGCGATGCCCTCCGGGTCCATGATAACTGCTACTTCATGGTGACCTGCCGGTTTGCCGGGTATACACCCAAAGCCCGTCTCCGCGAAGATTTCCTGGAGATGCACATGCGCCCGCTCACCACCGGCCAGGCCGAAGAGTTTATCCGCAACTGGTACAGGATCGTCGAAACCGGCCATTCCAGTGACCGGAAGCAGGCGCTGCTGACAGCAAAGGAGCGGGCGGACAATCTTGTCCATAGGCTCAAACAGCCGGGCTTCCGGTCCCAAAGAGTTTTCACCATGACCCGCAATCCGCTGCTGCTCACCAACCTCTGCCTGGTCCACCGGGACCGTGGCAATCTGCCCAGACGCCGGGCCAGACTCTATGAAGAGTGCATCAATGTTCTTTTGGAACTCTGGCGGGAGGCGATCGGATTTCAAAGCAGA
>JBEPXL010000648.1:0-2661 GCA_041641935.1 Desulfobacteraceae bacterium
CCTTTCAGGCTGTCTTCATCACCCGGTTGTTTACCGGAATTTTTAACATAAGCTCGAAACTGGGCGACTGTGACAGGGAATCGGGCGATAAAAAAAGCCGGTAAGTGAACTGTATGCTGAGGGGTTTCCCTATCAGCGGCCATGCTGTCTTTTGTTTTGTCACTGCCCATGAGAAAAGAACCTGCAGGGACATAACGAAACCCCAGCAGTTCCCTTTCATCCACAGGTAAACAGAAAAAATCCGCCTGAAATCTTGGGTCCCCAATTACGCTCAGGCTTCGTCCGGCGATGGCCCGTTCCCTGGCCGGAAAACCGTTTCCTTCCAGAATGCGGACCAGCCAGCGGCGAATGCGGTTCAGCTTTGCCTTGTTGTGGTCGCCCACCCGGCGCAGGTCTGCGCTTTCGGCAAGGGCCTGTCCCGCCAGTTGGGCGCCCCAGTCGTCTTCTGTGCCTGCTTCGGGATCATCCGGCTCCCGCCAGCAAAGGGCTTCGGCCAGTTGCCAGACGGTGGAGGTTGCACCGGCGGCGGCCTTGGCGCAGGCCAGCAGCGTGACTTCCCGCCACCGTTCAGGGGTTTTCCGCGCCAGTTTGGAAACCTCATCGGGATAGTCGAGTTCGGTCAGATGGCAGGCGGCCAGGTATTCCTGGAATGTCCGGTGGGGAAAGGTGTAGACTTTTACGCCACGGGGAAGCAGAATTCCGGCACGGGTGCAGAGGTAATCCGCCAGCAGGCGGGGACGGAGGTCTTTCTTGGGGGAAAGGTCCATCAGGCCATTGATGAGATCATCTTCCGGCACATCAGCGGTTCCCCGCGCTTCCGGCTGGGATTCATGGGCCTTGAACGCGAGTTCGTTGAGCAGTTTCCGCACCTGGTCCCGGTCGATGCGGAGCCATTCGGTCAGGCTGGGTTCCCATTCTGCGTCACCACCGGTTCCCTGCTTCTTCCGTTTGGCCGTCTCCCACCAGTCCAGCAGCAGTTCTACGGTGTCCTCGTAGAGTTCCTGCCGTTTTTCAGGCAGACTGCCGCCCCGCCAGGCGTGAAGGCTCGCCATGAGGGTCAGCAGCAGGGGCCGTTCGGCCAGTTCACGGATGCGGTGACTGCCGAAGATGGCGCGTTTGAGAAGCACTGTCCGGTCTTCGGCGTCCGCCGGATTCATCCCCCGCAGTTCGGCAATATGGCTGTACCAGCGGTCCACGAACCGGTGGATCTGGCCGTCGCTGAAGGGCGCAAGGACCGTCTCATACAGTCCCTCGATGCGCCAGTCCTGACGATGATAGGCATAGGTCCGGCTGGTCAGTACCACCCGGCAGCGCCCGCAGGTGGCGATAAAGTCGGTAACCGCAGCTTTGATTCTGTCCCGGCGGGATTCGGCCTCGGGAACTTCGTCCAGCCCGTCGAGCAGGAGCAGCCCGCCCTTTTCCAGCAGTTCCCTGTGAAGATGAGGAAAGTAATCACCAAGGCCGGCCTCTTCCAGGCTGGACCGGATAAACTGCCAGATTACGCAGGCACCGGGTTCGTCCTCCGGCAGTTCAGCGGCGGCAAGATCGCGCAGCACCAGATAGACGGGCAGAAGGGCGTTCCGGTCCCAGGGCTGGGGATCATCGGTGTCCTTTCCTTCATCATCCGGGAGTGGGTAGGTCAGCAGGCGGAGGTTGACATCATCCTTTCCGAGCAGTTCCCCGGCCATGCAGAGGGCGACGAACCGGGCAAAGGTCGTTTTTCCGCTGCCGGGGTCGCCCAGCAGAACCAGCCGGTCGTGTTCATTCAGCAGGGCCAGGGCGGGGCGCAGAGCGGCTCTGTCGGATCGCATGGTTTCTGTAAAATCGGCATCGCCCTCCCCTTTCTGTTCCGATTCCCGGGTCAGGAGTGCTGTGTAGACCGAGCGGAGCTGAAGCCGGGCTTCCGGCTCGGCACTGACCGCTTTCGGGTCAATGCCTTCCAGGGTCAGGTAACCGAGGCGGTTCATCAGGCGGGAGAGGTAGGCGTCGCGGAGTTTCCGGGGACTGGTCCGGGGGGCTCCGGCCAGGAGGAATTTCTGATAAATCCGGGTGATGACGTTGTGGTCACCGGTCTGGATATCTCCGGTGCTGTCACCATCGATGCGGATGTTCCGATTACCGCCTGTGGCGGTTTCGCCCGCATCGGAAATGAGTTTACTCAGCAGTTTTGAAAACCATTGCATGGATATACCTGATCTGGAATCTGGCCATTGCCCGCACCAGCCGAAGCAGGGTACGGGCCTGGCCTATTTGCCCGGCTCCCAGTGCCGGGGAGCGCGGACGGGAACCGTCCGGGCCAATCTTCATCCTCGGCCGGGCAATCGTAATCACCCGGCATTTCCGGAGACGTGGAAAATTGTGAGCGACGCACAACCGAAACCCGTTGTTCCTGTTCCGGTTGTCTGGATTGTTCCTGTTGCGGTTGGCGCACCGGACGTTGTTTCCGGTGTTGTTGAACGCGCCGCCACGAACCACACGGTCGCTTTCCGGTCGATCCCCCTTTCCTGTTCAGGGTTTGCTGGAAGTCTTCTTCCGCCATCCCCCCAGAAATTTTCCGATCTCGCTCACCTGACCGGCGGCGTGATAGTACTGGCCTTCGGATATCCAGGCCCATTTGAAAACCAGTCGAAGGTAGAGACGCACTTTGTCCAGTTCCGCATC
>JBEPXL010000649.1:0-2660 GCA_041641935.1 Desulfobacteraceae bacterium
CACGCCTTCGGGCACGAAGGAGCCGACCATCACCAGATCGGCGTTCCGGACCGGCTCGGCAAACCGCTTCCGGAGGTCTTCGAGGCTTTCATAGAGTTCGGTCTGCCCGCAGGGCGGACGGGGCATGTCCCGGTTGTCCGCGTACCACGGCACATCCCGTTCCAGAAAGAGAACATGGTGTCCCCGGTTTTCCAGTTCCCGGACCAGCCCCCGGTAGGTGGTGGCATGTCCGTTGCCCCAGGAGGAGGTAATGGAGAGACCCAGTATGACGATCTGAAGCGGTGAATCCGTCATGAGGCCAGCACCTCCGGCTTCGGGTCCGAAAAGGCCGCTGAAAATACCTGTTCCAGCTGCGCCGCCCGGTGACGGTAGGTGTGCTCTCCCAGCACCCGTTCCAGGGCCGCATCCCCTATCGCCTTTGCCCGTTCCGGTGTCAGTTCCCGGAGATGGCGGACCACATCCGCACCGCTCCGGGCGACGAGACATTCCCGCCCCGGGGCCAGGAACTGTTCGATTCCCTCCCAGTCATCAGTGATGAGACAGGCCCCGGCCCCGGCTGCCTCAAAGACACGGGTGGCCGGAGAAAATCCGTACCGGGCCATGCTCTCCCGGCTGATGTTCAGTACGGCTTTCGGGGTACAGTTGAAGGCGTTGTGATCCCCGGTGTAGACATGGCCCAGATACGATACGTTGCGCAGATCCGGCACATGCTGGTCCCAGCCGTTTCCCCCCAGCAGAAACCGCTCTTCGGGCATTTCCGCGGCCGGATGGAAGAAGAAGTCCTTCACCCGTTCTTCCCGGTCCGGCATCCGGTTGCCGAGAAATCCCAGGGTTCCTTCAAAACGGGGGTCCGGCGGCACCGGGTAGTGGGTGGTCGCATCCAGCGCATTATAGACGGGAATACACTGCCGGGCGCCCAGCCGTTCATAAGCCGTAACGACGGGCGGACCGCCGCCGTAGGTCAGAATCAGGTCATAGGCCGGTATCAGCGGCAGGAACGGGTCATCCCCATGCTGCGTCACCCGGTCAAGGGTGGCGGGGGCGTCCACATCCCAGAAAACGACCAGCCGGTCCGGCGTCTGATAATCGAGTACCGCCGCTTCCAGAAATTCATCGAATACCCCCACGCCGCTCGCCTTGACGACAATGTCTGCGGCCTCCGCCTCCGTCAGCGCCCTGCGGACGCCGTCTTCCGTCGCCGGATAGACGACGCTCCGGGCATAGTCCGGATCGGGCATGTCCCGGTGCTGCTGCCGCTCGAAGGCATCCGGTTCATAAAAGGTGGTCCGGAAGCCTCGTTCATGAAGCGCCCGGATGACGCCGCGATAGTAGGTCGCCGCACCGTTCCAGTAGGCGGACACCAGGCTGGAACCAAAAAATGCGATCTTCAGGTTGTTCATCCATTCCTCCCGTGGTTCACGGATCAAAGTGCATCGAGAATCGAAAAGAGTTCTTCCACCCGATGGGCACAGGTGTGGCGGGACAGGATGGTGTTCCGTCCATGCCGGGCCAGCGCCGCCCGTTCATCGGGATGGGACAGCAGTCGTTTCAGGTGTCGGGTCATTTCCGCGCCGTCTTCTGCCATCAGAAAGTCCTTTCCCGGTGTAAAGAGTCCTTCGGCATCGGACCAGGGCGCACAGACCAGGGGAATGCCGCAGGCCAGGGCTTCAAAGGGCCGGATGGTCGGAATGCCCGGCAGGGCTTCCGTATAGGGCCGCCGGGGAATGTGGAGGGTCACCGGGAACCGGGAAAAGACCCGGGGAACCGCCGCGTTGGGAAGCCAGCCATGCCAGGTGATCCCCGCCCGGTTGAGCCGCCCGACTGCCGCTTCGGGATACCGGACCCCGTAGGCGGACGCCGCAAGCCCCAGGGACCGGACCGGTCCGATCAGGAATTCCTCGTATTCGGCGGTCCGTTCTTCATCGCCCCAGTTGCCGATCCAGACCAGATCGCCCTCTGTTTCCGTGGATGCCACCGGCTGAAATACCCGCGTGTCCGCCGCTTCGTGCCACGTCCAGGCCCGGCGGACCCAGCCATTGGCAAGATACACCTGGCGGATGGTTTCTCCGAATGCGAGTACCCCGTCATACGCGGACAGATCGTAGGCCCCCATATCCGCCGGAGCGGTGACGGCCCGGTGGTGGGTATCGTGAAAAAGGAGACGGTAATTTCCGCTCTTCCGGCGGTGTTCACCGATCCGGCGGACCAGTTCCGGATCATTCCATTCGTGTACGATCACCACATCGGCATCCTGCAGGGCCTCATCCAGATCCAGTTCATCCGGATGGTAGAACCGGCTTGTCAGCTGCGGAAAGGTGCGCCGGAAATCCTCCAGCGGTTTCTGCCCGTGTTCGGCGATCACATTCTGAAGACTCCAGCCGTCTTCGGGTTCGTAGATCCGGACCGCATGACCCCGGTCCATCAGTTCTGCGGCGATTCCCCGCAGAAAATGGGCGTTGCCGTGGTTCCAGTCTGAAATCAGTGAATGATAGAAAAGAATAAATCGCACCGGTGGTTCAGGCTCCTGAATTGAGATTGTCGTTGTCGGATGCGGATTGCGCAGTGTCCGGACTGCGGGTACTGCAAAGCTCCCTGTATTGCTTCATATATTGCCGCGCCATCCGGTCCGGTGTAAAACTGCGGGCCCGCTTCGCCGCTTT
>JBEPXL010000650.1:0-2659 GCA_041641935.1 Desulfobacteraceae bacterium
CGTCTTTGCCGCCGCTTCCCTATCCGGCGTCAGTTCCTCAGGGCACTTGAGGCCGGTGGCGTCGTCGGGCCGGTTGGTGCTGGACATGAAGTAGTGGCATCCGGCGCATTCGGGTTCGTTCTTTTCCCGGGTATGGCAGCCCAGACAGCTTTTATCCGATTCGATGGCGTGGTAGGCCTGTTCGAGTTTGATAAAGCCGCCGTCCTTGTCACCGGAAATGGTGTGGCACTTGGCGCAGGATTCGAGGCTGGCATGATGGCAGACCCGGCAGGTGTCGTTGTAGGTCTCATGGGCCTTGTGGTTGAAGGGGGCGACACTCATCCGCACCGGTCCGAGGCTTCCCGGCATCTCCTGCTGGTCTTCCTGGCCGGTCTTGACCATGACCACATCGGGCTGCTTGCGCTCCATCCGGGGTACATCCTCGACCTTTTTAAACTTTTTCTGTGCGTAGGGAGAATGGCAGCCGCTGCAGGTGACCGGTCCGGCTTCCTGCTCCCTGGCCTTAATTTCCCGGTGGCAGCTGATACAGTCGAGATGTGATGCCTCTCTCATGGACAGTTTGGAAATCTGCTCGGACATCCGGCGGGATGCCACCTTCCGCATTACCGGCGAAACCTGTTTCATGGACAGGACCGAACCATCCTTATCCTCTTCCAGATGGCAGTACCGGCAGGTTCCCTCCTCGCCCTTGGCGTGGAACAGGATCTCCTTTTCCGGATTGTATTTGTGATGGCATGTTTCGCATTTTTTCTCCATCGCCTTGTTGTGGCGGTAGTGGAGCGACTTGTCCAGTCCCATCGGCTGCCGGCTGGAGACCAGGTCGGACTCCTTGTGGCATTCCCCGCAGGTGACGGGACCGGTGTCCGTATCCTCCTTCCGCATGTCCGCATGGCAATCGATGCAGAACTTGTGATAGATGTCCATCACTTCTTTCCGGGCGGTATCCTCCAGCCGTTTGAACTTCGGTGAGAGGGGGTCGATGTTTTCGACGGCCGGTTTAAATGTGCCGGGAATCTTGTTGGTTTTCGGCAGGTGACAGGCCGAACAGTCTTTTCCCTGCTTCTTGAGGGCTTCGGTGTGGGCGTCATGGAGAAACACCACCTCGGGCTTGTCGAGATTGCCGAACACTTTCAGGGTATTAATCATGATGATATCCGCCCTGGCGTTTCCCTCCTCCAGCGGCACCTCATCTTCCTCTTCAGCCCCTTCCTCTTCAGCACTCATCGGCGCAAGCGCATCAATCCCTTTGGTCTCTTCAAGCCCTTTCGCACCGATGGCGTATGCTGCAACCAGGAACACCGCGAACAGAGCAATCAGTATACCAATCCATTTACTCTTCATTTTTCCCTTCGCCATAGTAAGCATCCTTAAGTGGTTAACCGAACATTTTTAGAAGCCAGATTATGATATGAAAAAAAGTTGTACGTTGGATGTAAACGATCATGGAAGCAGAGTAAATGGGTTCGAGGCTGTATATTGAACCCCGGCGGACCCTATTTTTTTGCAGAGGGAAAGGTAGGGTTTTACGAATCGGGACAGAGGCGGTGGATGATTTCACCGATATGGGTCATATTGAGCGTCCCTTTGGCGATGAAGTCATCGGCACCATTTTTGAATGCGGCAGAGCGGTATTCCGGCAGGTCATAATCGGTCAGGACGATGACCGAAATCCCGGGCAGACCGGTCTTTATCTTCTCGGTCAGGGCCAGTCCGTTTTCCCCCGACAGACGAATATCCATGAAGATCAGGTCCGGATGAAAGGTTCCGACCTTCTGCATTGCCGTCACACCATCCGCGGCTTCTTCGATCTCCATATCGGGAAACCGTTTTCGCAGCGCGTCCCGGAAGGTCCGGCGGAAGGTTTTGCTGTTTTCAACTAGAAGCGTCCTGCACATGAGGCTTTTCCAGAATTACGGGTATTTGGTTCTATACTCCCCTACCCCCAAGACAGCATCAGGTAAATACGGTCCCCGCTGTAATTGAGAACTGAAGACGGTCTATTTTTCCGGTTCCGGGACTGTAGATTCCTGTGAGGCAGCGGCGGGCGTCGCTCCGGGTATGCCACAAAAAAGCCGGGCAGCGGCGGATGCGCTCCCGGCTTTTCGATGCTCTACAGCGGCGGCTGGCTTATTCGGTGGCCTTTTTCACCAGTTCAATGACCTTGTCCGGATCAAAGGGTTTGTTGAGATACCCGACCGCATCCCGGACCGAAAGATGACGGGAGGGCATCCCGCTGATGACGATGACAGGGGTATCCTTCAGTTCGGGTTTCTGTTTGAATTTCCGGTAAAACCGGGTTCCCCACTCCTCGGGCATTTCCAGATCCAGGGTCACCAGATCCGGCCGCTCCTCTTCCATTACCTTGAGGGCTTCAGCGCCGTTTCCCGCGGTGCAGGTTTCATATCCGTTATCTTTCAGAATATTGACCAGATACGTTACGACTACAGGGTCATCATCAATGACCAGAACTTTTTTCGCCATAGTTGACACCTCTCTTTCGACTTGAGGATTGGAAGGCTGGGACTGTCCTGATTGCCGCACCGGAGAACAGCCGTTTCAGTAGCCTTCGCCGCTGTGACATTCACCGCAGGTGACGGGTCCGGCCTTCTCTTCCTGATGGCATCCCTTGCAGTTGAGATGATAGGCCCGCATCAGGTCC
>JBEPXL010000651.1:0-1999 GCA_041641935.1 Desulfobacteraceae bacterium
CTCCCAGGCCCTCTCCAGCCAGGCGGAACAGCTGCAGAGTACCATCGAGTTTTTCAAGATCAACGGAAGAAAAATCCAGCGGCGGGAGAAGCCGGTCAGCATGAAAACGCCGGAGCGGCGCCGCCCGAAAAAGCTGCCCCCGAAACCGGCTCAGCATGAATTGAAGGGAGAGGAAATCGGTGAAGGTCGTGTTGTCGGTCACGCTATCGACGGGGACACAAAACTCGGGAAATATGTACTCCGCATGGAAGACGATGAGGATTATATCGACGATTCCGGTGCAGATTCGGAATTTGAGCGGTACTGAAGCGGGTTCACTGCGCGTGTACAGCACTGGCGGGTCAGGACGGAACACCGCCGTCCCCGCTGTACACGCGCAATGGTGTTTTCCGGCGCTCAGCGTCCGCTATTCGGAGACCTCGATATAGGTAAACAGCATGTTTTCAAATTCGGGGTCTTTCATGTATTTTTCCGGCGGCGCGGGGGTAGGAACTTCCTGCACGTTTTTCTCGTAGGCATACAGATTGAGCCGGATCGCTTCCGCTGCCGCCTTTTTGGCGGATTCGATATCGTCTCCCGAGGTGTAGACTTCCATATCCGGAACCTGTACGGAAAAGCCGGCGCCTTTGGGTTCCAGGGCGATGAGGTATTTCATGTCTGCTCTCCTTTGTTCATGTTCGGTTCATAAAAAAGCCATTGTAAGCATTCGTAAAAAAATATAACCATCATCCGGCATTTTTGAAAGGGAAGGCGGAAGGATTTGTGCGACCATTTCCGCCGGACTGCTGCGTATGGACGATTTTCTGCCGCCTGCCGAACCGTTTCGGGACAGGACAATCAGCGCATTTCTGGAGGAACTCGAACGGGAGAATCCCACCCTTCCGGCTGCCGGAAGTGCCCTTGCCCTCACCGCCGCTTCCGCCGCCGCGCTGGGCTGTTTTGCCGCAACGCTGGCCCTGAAGAAAGCAGGACCGGAGCGGGAGGAGGAACGGCGGGAACTGGAGTCGATGGCACGGCGGATGCGCCGGATACAGAAGGCGTGTCTGGCCCTGATGGACCGGGATGTGCGGGAGTGCCGGAAGGTGCTGGACCGGATGAAACTGCCGGAGGAGAGCAGGGAAGAGAAACGGGAAAAGCACATGCTGCTGCAGGAGGCATATCGGGCGGCGTTGTCCCCGGCGCTGGAAATGACGGGGTTCTGTGTGGAAATGCTGGCGATGAGCCGGTCGCTGGGGGAGAAAGGATATCCTGCCGCCGCTGTGGATGTCGCGGTGGTTGCGGATATGGCATACGGTGTTCTGCGGGGATGCCGCCGGATTGTGGCGGCGAATCTGGCGGGGATTGATGATGGCGCGGTTTGCGGGGAAGTACGGGCGGTTGTGGCGGACAGGGAGCGGGAGGGGGAGCGGTTGTATGGTTTGTGCGTTTCAGGAATGGATGGCGCGAAGGATCAGGGGCATGGTTAACGTCATCTCTTGCGATCAGAAAAATCTATAAGCAGGGTTTCCTGCCGCTGTCCCTCCGCCTGACCGGTCTTTTTATCAAACCCCCATAAAAATGTGATAGATGACAAAGGTGCGGCTGGTCAAATCATGACGGGTTTCATCAATATATTCCTGTGGCAGTATTGTTGATTTTCCAAGCTGTTCCGGTGGTTCAAGCAGGAGAGCACGGGCTTTTTTGCGAACATATTCATCAACACCGGAGCGGGCTGCTTCCGTATCTCCATCAAAAACATAACCGAGCATCGCGCCGGTTTCCATGAACGGCGCATACTGGCCTTCAATGAACCGCATCATGCCATTGGTGACATATTCATCACTTCCGGATTTGAACCGTCCGCCGGGCAGAAGAAAACGCAGGCGCTTCGCTTCTACCGCAAAGTAAACTTCAGAGCCAAGACCGCAGGATACAAGAATATCGATTTCACCCGCAGCGCTGTCATCTTCGGGGTCGGGGGAGAGAATTTCCTGTTTGGTATGAATGCCCAGCGGACCGT
>JBEPXL010000651.1:2009-2656 GCA_041641935.1 Desulfobacteraceae bacterium
AAGGGAAGAGAGAATAATCGGAATATGCTTTTGTGGAAAAAGCCGCTTGAAAGACCCGGCATCACCGCTCATATCAATTCACTTCCGCTGCCGTGATTTCGCCGTAAATCCGCGCGGCATCATTGAGCGCCGCCGTGCGCGTCCAGTTCAGGAGGATGTTTGGACGAATGATGTGGATCCGTTCTCCTTCAAAAAACAGAATATCCCGTTCATAAACCAGTGCGCCGCTCTTTTCTGAAATGGCATTGTAATAACGGCACAGAATTTCAGACATCCATCCGGATATTTCCTTTTCCCTGTAAGCCCTCTGTGAATCTGAAAGGGTAATGGTGACCATTGCCAGTCCGGTTTCCTTGTCCGTTCCACCTTCCGCGCAAACACGATTCTGTGAACCTTCCTGACCAGCCCAGGTGTTCAATGTTTCAGCCAGTGTTTCGGCGTATACAGCCAGGCCCTTTCCGGCATATGGTGCAACCGTTGTCCGTTCCACCGGATCGAGCGTTACGGTTTGCGGACTGTATCGCGTGCCGGGGGTGGAACTGGGGATAAACACATGAACCGTATCCTCTACGAGCATGATTTCCTGTTCTGTCAGGCCGAAATAGCGATAAATTAGTGGTTCGATTTCCGTTTGCACGGAATCGACA